>JBOFTL010000793.1:0-8429 GCA_051652045.1 Microcoleus sp.
TCGGATCCTCATCCACCCGGGAGCTGCTAAAATCTACGATTATTAGATTGCATACAGGTGGAATCGGAGCCTCACGCGACTCTCATCCCACACTAACCGAGGCGGTATAGTGTGGGGATTCCCGTCTGTTTAGCTAAAAGTAGAGCGTGTCCTTCAAGATTATGGTCTACCAGGAAAATCATGCTTGGCACTCAAACTGAGCTTGATGTTTTGCTTTTTGTGCTTGAAGCTTTTCCCAAGCAGCCTCCATACCTGGTTTAGGTGGCTTTGTGGCAAGTCTAGCAATCAGATCGCGATTTTGTTCTTCGTAATACTGCCGAAGTTCTTCAGATTCCTTCAGCACAATTTGATACTCAGCTTCAACTTCGGCGCGATTTATCTCAATATAAGTAAGAGCCGCGTTAATTTGCTCATCACTTAAATTGAAAAGACTGCGGATGAACTTGGGCGGGTACTGAGCAGTCACGTAATCCATGACATCATAGAGCGTGATGCGAGTTCCTGCGATCGTCAGTCCCCGCTCTGTACGAATAATTGCTGGCTGTTTGTTGGATGCTACTGTCATAATGAAGCTCCTTTTTAGAACTTACATTGATAATATCTCGTGAAGCAGATATATCGCAGCAAATGCAGCTCTGCCCTCAACCCGCAAATCCCCCTTGCGAAAAGCAGCAAAAACGTGATAAGTTTAGAGCTTGTGTCCAAATAATACCAGTCCATGCCAAAACTCAAAACTCGCAAAGCAGCCGCAAAGCGCTTTAGAGCTACCGGCAGCGGTAAAATTGTGCGCCGCAAAGCCTACAAAAGCCACTTGCTCCAGCACAAAAGTTCAGCCCGCAAGAGCCGTTTATCTAAATTGGTCGTCATCGACGAAACTAACGACGATAACGTGCGGCTCATGCTTCCATACTTGTAAAGTTTAACGGAAATCAAAAATGACACGGGTAAAACGCGGTAACGTCGCCCGATTGCGCCGCAAAAAAATTCTCAAACTAGCCAAGGGTTTCCGAGGCGCACAGTCCAAACAGTTTCGCACCGCCAACCAGCGGGTAATGCAGGCCCTGCGCAACAGCTATCGCGATCGTAAAAAACGCAAGCGCGATTTCCGCCGCCTGTGGATTGCTCGCATCAACGCAGCAGCACGCCAGCACGGCACCAGTTACAGCAAACTGATCGGTAACATGAAGAAAGCCAACATTGAAATCAACCGCAAAATGCTGGCACAATTGGCGATTCTCGATCCGGCAACTTTTGGCAAAGTTGTGGAAACAGCGAATCGAGCCAAATCATGAAAGCTTGAGGGACGATAGGAAGAAATTTTTAGGGGCAATTTATTCGCAATTGCTCCTGTGGATTCCTTAGATAACATTCCTGGTGATAAATCTCAGGAGTCGCAACTTCGGTTAGTAAATAATTAAGTTAGCTGAATATATTCCTTCTTCCTTCTTCCTTCTTCCTTCTGAGTAATAAATTTTTTCTCAAAAAATGCTGTCAGCCTTGCCCGATGGGGAAAAAACCTAATTCGGCCAGATGACAAATGACAAATGACAGCGATCGACCCCCAATAATCAACACAATTGTTCAACTATTAAACTTTCAACTGTCAATCTGTAGGCTGTAAACTGTCAACTCTCAAGTCTCAACTATCAACTATCAACTCTCAACTATCAACTCTCAACTATCAACTCTCAACTATCAACTGAATTCAATTAATAGAAACTCTCTCGAACTACCAAATTTTAACAAGCATGGATAGCAACTTACCTGTTGTTTACCTGTCAGTTTTGCTAGGCATACTGGCGACCGCCGCGTGGTTTATTTTGCGCCAAATATTCACAACTCGCAAGCTCGAAGGTTCTTTAGCGCGCTTAGAAAGCAAACTCACCCAAGAAAAAGGCACTTCGCAGGAATACTACGAATTGGGCAGTATTTATTTGGATAAAAAGCTTTACGGTCAAGCGATCGTCCTTTTTCAAAAAGCTTTGAAATGCAAAGACTTAGAAGGCGATGAAAATACCGCGATCGTTTACAACGCTTTGGGTTACGCACACTTCGGTCAAGAACAGTACGATATAGCGATCCGCAATTACAAAGAAGCTCTTAAATTGCTGCCGCAGTATGTTACGTGTCTCAACAATCTAGGTCACGCCTACGAGCGCAAGAAACTAACAGCCCAAGCCTTGGAAATCTACGAAGAATCCCTCACCTACGAACCGGAAAATACCACAGCGAAAAGGCGAGTAGAATCCCTACGCAAGCGGGTAGCGCTTTCTAGTTGAATGCTAGAGATAGCAGAAATAATAACTTTCAAAACCTGGTTCGATCGAGAAACCGGGTTTTTTCTTCACGAATTCCCAGATTGTTAACATTAAGATGCCCTAGAGGCTTGAGGTTTGAGGTTTTTTCTCGCACCTATCACCTACTACTTACAGCAGATTTCAGGTTTATGAAGTACACCCGCCGATCGAACAATCCCCGCAAGGACGCGGCATTGCTGTGTCCCTACGATATTTCTGTACCTCACTTACATGAAAAGTTCTGTATCACCTCACACCTACTGCCTATCGCCTCGTACTTAATTTTTCCTGATTCCTGCTTCACATAGTAAAACTAACTAACAGTTAGATTTTCTAACTAAAATTGTGTCCCCAGTTAGATCTGCTATTGGAGTAACTATTACAAAAAAAGTTACACCTCGAAAGTTAACCCTCAATACTCTTCATGTGAATGCAGAAAATGCTGCCATACAGATAAAGTGAATCGTGACAAGGAACGATTCATTTGAATCACCGTCCCTTTTAGGGCGGTGAGTGTCAAAAAATAGGAGCAGGTAAAATCGTAAATGTCGCTCCAATAGCAGTAGGAAGGCGGCCTTAAAAATAATCCCCGATGCTTTGTAAGAATCCAGTGAGATAGCCACTGACTTCTGTAGCGTTAGAAATTTGAACTAAGATTGCTAACGTAGCATAAAAGTATTGCCTGCTTTTGAGTAAGTTGGCTTGGATTTCTCAGAGCGGTTAGCTTTTAAGAACACCAATACTGCTTTTGCTCGATCGCGCGCTGCGGCAGTTTAAGCTGCTGGCAAAATCCGGCGAAGTACCCGAAGCGCCAATAAGCCCCAAACAATTCAAGGAGAAAAATATAGTGACATCAATTCTCGTTGTCGAAGACTCGTGGTTGACCCGCAGGGTAATCTGCAAAATCCTGCGGGCAGAAGGATACGAGGCTTGGGAAGCCTCTAGCGGACCGGAAGCCCTGGAAATGATTCGGAATCAGAAACCAAGCTGTATGTTGTTGGATTTGCTGATGCCCGATATGGAAGGTCGAGAAGTGTTGCAAGCCATGCGCGACGAAGGCCTAAAAATTCCGACGATCGTCATTACCGCTGACATCCAAGCCACCACCCGCGAAGAATGTATGGCACTCGGGGCGATCGCAGTCATTCACAAAATGCCCAACTCAGAGGAACTGATCGGGTGGATCGAGAAAGCCCTCGGTGCCAGCGAGGAGAGCACCCCATGAAATTAAGCGCTCGAGAGCTCGATGCCTTGCAGGAACTCGTCAACATCGGGATCGGTCAAGCAGCAGGGATCTTAAACGACATGATCGACTCCCCCATTCGCTTGCAAATCCCGTACCTTCAAATCCTCTCCCCAACCGACGTGCAAGAGGAACTAGAACATCACCTCAACGGCGAGCAAATAGCTGCCGTCCAGCTCAAATTTACGGGTTCCTTTGGAGGAATTGCCCAACTCGTTTTTCCTACCAACAGCGCGGCCATGCTCGTTACCATGCTAACGGGGGAAGAACTCGGAACTCACGACCTGGATTCAGTCAAAATTGGTACGCTGAGTGAAGTGGGAAATATTGTAATCAACGGAGTCATGGGTGCTATCAGCAACGTACTTCAGCAGCGCCTGAACTACTCGATTCCCAGTTATACCGAAGGGACAGTCTCCACTTTGCTCACGTCTGGAGGTTTGTCTGCTGATACAGTCGTTTTACTGGCCCAGACCCGTTTCATTATTGAAAGGCTGCACATCGAAGGAGATATCATCCTCATTTTCAATGTCAGTTCCTTTGACACCTTGTTGACTGCTATCAATCAACTTGCTGGGGGTCTATGATCGACGAGGAGAGCAAAACTATTGAGGAAAAGTTTGGAGTGCTCGACAGCGTACCAGTCGGCGCTTGTTTGCTGCGAGATGATTTTGTGGTTCTGTTTTGGAATACCTGCTTGGAAGACTGGACGAAAATACCCCGCAGTCAAGTTTTAGGCACAAACATCACCACCCATTTTCCTCACCTGAATCAACCAAAGTACGCAACTCGCTTCCAGCAAATCTTTGCCGGAGGCCCGCCAACAATTTTTTCTTCTCAAATTCACAAGCACCTGATTCCGGCAACTTGGCAACACGGCCAGCAGCGCATCCAGCAAACTACTGTGACGGCGGTGCCGGCTTTGGAAACAGGTGCGATCGATCGCCAGATGACTGATTTGGTTCCTCAAAATCTGGAGTTGGAACCTGAACCTATGGGAGGAGCAGAACCAGTTGGGCTCTCTATTTTACCTTCCAGACCGCTACTGACCAACAGTCAATCGTTCTACGCGCTGCTGGTGATTCAGGACGTGACCGACCTCACGCACCGCATTCAAGCTTACCGGACAATGCGAGATCAGGCTTTAGAAGAAGTGAAAGTGCGCCAGCGGATCGAGGAAGAACTGCGATCGAGCCAGCATTTCATCCAGCAGATTGCTGACGCTGCGCCTTATTTGCTTTACATTTACGACGTGACCGAACAGCGCAATGTCTATGTCAACGGTCAAGCTTCTAAATTGCTAGGCTACACTCCCCAAGAAATTTTACAAATGCAGACTGCTTTGTATTCCAGCTTGGTATACCCAGAAGATGTGGGGAAACTCGCAGCGCACCTGCACCAATTTCCGTCGTTAGAGGAAGGCTCGATTTTAGAGTTAGAATACCGCCTCAAACACCGATCGGGTGAATGGCGCTGGTTTCGCTGTCGCGACCAAGTATTCGCCCGCACTCCCGACGGCAAGCCCAAACAAATTTTCGGTACTGCTCAAGATATCACGGAGTACAAGCGGGCAGAAGAAACACTGCGACAGCAGAACGAACGGGAACTGCTAATGGCGACCATTACTCAGCACATCCGCCAGTCTCTGGATTTGGACGAGGTGCTGGGGACGACGGTTACGGAAGTGCGCCAGTTTTTGCAGGCCGATAGAGTGACGATCGTCCGCTTTCAACCCTGTACTGGCAGCCTGGGTGCTGCACCGACGACGGGGGCCGTGATGGTAGAATCGGTTGCACCCAACTGTCGGCCGATGCTGGGGGAAACCCTGCAAAATTTCTGTTTTGACGAATTCTTTCTGGAAGCATACAAAAATCGGGGCATCCGACCGATCGCGGATGTGGGCGCTGC
The DNA here is from genome assembly GCA_051652045.1 of Microcoleus sp. Classification (GTDB taxonomy): domain Bacteria; phylum Cyanobacteriota; class Cyanobacteriia; order Cyanobacteriales; family Microcoleaceae; genus Microcoleus. Next base: position 5,449 of record JBOFTL010000793.1, read on the forward strand.
CGATTTGCCCCAAAATCAGCTCGATCTGCTGGCACAGTTTGACGTGCAAGCTTATTTGGTGGTGCCTCTGGTGCAGGGGGAAGAGTTGTGGGGGCTGCTGATGGCCCACCAGTCCAGCCCCCGGCTGTGGATGCAGTTGGAAGTCGATTTGCTGTCTTCCCTAGCGGCGCAGTTGGCGATCGCGATCAAGCAAGCAGAACTCTACGAGCAGTTGCAGGCTGCCAACCAAAAGTTAGAGCTTTTGGCTTCTTTAGACGAACTCACGCAGTTAGCCAACCGCCGGCGTTTCGACCAATATTTAGAAATGCAGTGGCGTTCTCAAGCGCGGGAACAAACGCCTCTATCTCTAATCTTGTGCGATATTGATTCTTTTAAAAGTTATAACGATACTTACGGACATCCAGGGGGAGATAAGTGCTTGCGACAAGTCGCCGGAGCGATTGCCGAGGCTGTCAAGCGCCCCTCTGACTTAGCTGCCCGCTATGGCGGCGAAGAATTTGCTATTATTTTGCCGAATACTAAAATCAATGGGGCTTTGCAAGTTGCCGAGCAGATCCAGGCTAAGATAGCTGCTTTACAGGTTCCTCACGCTGCTTCGGTGGTGAGTCAATACGTCACTGTCAGTTTGGGCGTAGCGAGTATGGTTCCTACCTCTGACTTGGGAATCGAAATTCTGATTGCCGCAGCAGATCGAGCATTGTATCAAGCTAAAGCTCAGGGGCGCGATCGAATTCAAGTTTACCAACAAGATCCCGCCTCTAACAAACCGAACGGAGCGGCACATTCGGGGCTGTCTGTCGATTTTTCCCGACCTACTAATTTGCCTTCTGCAACCAGTGTTTGAATAGTTGATAGTTGATAGTTGATAGTTGATAGTTGATAGTCGATCGATTGATAGTTGTAGTGCGAGCGTCCCGCTCGCGATCGATTCATAGTTGATAGTTGATAGTCGATCGTGAGATTTTTCGGATAGGAATTTAAACCATCTTTAAGGTTAAACAAATATCTCACGATATGAGTGTATAACAACAGGGAATGCAAGAGATATTGATTGTTGTACGCGCGATCGCACCCGAACAAAAGCGTCGATCGGTCGTGTCAATACCATTGCTCCTAAAGAAAGGATTATATTCTCCTTTAATCACCGCTATCTTATTTTGAAACCCTGAGATGGCCAACTTTAGATATTAGATATAGGTGGCGATCGCAGTTTTCATCGATCGCTGAAATTCTCTACCCAAATGTAGATGGCACAACTGCTGTCAGACTGGTAAAGTCGGCTATGAATATCCGATCGAGTCAGGAATGTCATCTATAAAAAGATAGAAATACAAATAGAAATACCAAAATCTCACCTAAAATGATTGTACTTCCAGGGATTACAGTTTTAGCTCAAATTTATGAAAGCGCAAACTCCCTAATATATCGGGGAATCAGAGATCGAGACGATCGACCGGTTATGCTCAAGATGTTAAAGGAAGACTATCCTACACCGCAAGAATTGGTTCGCTACAAACACGAATATGAAATCACCCGCAGCCTGAATTTTGACGGCGCGATCGCAGCTTATGGCATAGAAAATTATCAGAGAACATTAGTCATTATCCTGGAAGATTTTGGCGGGTTATCCTTAAAGCAATTGATGAATAACCCCGTAGGGGCAGTCCCCCTGTGCTTGCCCCAGCCCCCGTGCCTGTCCCTACCAGAATTCCTCAACATCGCCATCAAGACAGTCGAGATTTTAGGCAACATTCACAGCAGCAACATCATCCACAAAGACATTAACCCCGCCAACATTGTTTTTAACCCAGAAACCGGACAAGTAAAAATCATCGACTTTGGCATTTCCACGCAGTTGACGCGGGAAAATCCCACACTCAAAAATCCCAATGTTTTAGAAGGCACATTAGCCTATATGTCGCCCGAACAAACTGGCAGGATGAATCGAACGCTGGATTACCGCACCGACTTTTATTCCCTCGGCGTCACTTTCTACGAAATACTCTCAGGAAAACTGCCATTTGAAACAAAAGACGCGATGGAATTGGTGCATTGTCATATTGCTAAAGTGCCAATTCCACTCCATCAAATCAAAAAGGAAATTCCCCAAGCCTTGTCGGATATTGTGATGAAATTAATGGCGAAGACAGCCGAAGAGCGATATCACAGTGCTTGGGGAATTAAAGCCGATTTAGAATCATGCTTGACTCAATTACAAACAACAGGAAACATCTCAGAATTTCTCCTAGGTACAGCGGATATATCCGACAAATTTCAAATTCCCCAAAAACTCTACGGACGCGAGGCAGAAGTTGAAACATTATTAGCAGCATTTGAGCGAGTTGCAGGTTCCCAAGCTGAGTCGAATTCATTACCCACATCTGGTGACACCCTGGCTTCGCTTGAGTCCCGCCGGGGAATCAATTCCCCGGCTCATAGCAAAAGTCGGTTGAAACCGACTGAAAAACCGATGGAAAATTCGTCCGTTGAGTCCGTTTTAACGGACTTGAGCTATGAGCCAGGGAATTTATTCCCTGGCGGACTCAAGCACGACGGGGGAAGGGTTGAAATGATGCTTGTTGCGGGTTATTCCGGCATCGGTAAATCAGCGATCGTACAAGAAATTTATAAACCAATTACAGAAAAACGCGGTTATTTCATCGCTGGAAAATTCGATCAATTTCAACGGAACATACCCTACTCTGCCGTAGTAGATGCTTTCAAACAATTAGTGCAGCAACTGTTAACTGAAAGCGAACAACAACTCAACCTTTGGAAAGAAAAATTATTAACCGCTTTTGGTTCCAACGGTCAGGTGATTATTGACGTAATTGGCGAAGTCGAACTGATTGTCGGCAAGCAGCCTGCCGTGCCAAAGTTAGGAGCAACCGAGTCTCAAAATCGGTTTAATTTTGTCTTCGGTAACTTCATCCGAGCATTTTGTACGAAAGAACATCCCTTGGTCATCTTTCTGGACGATT
>JBOFTL010000794.1:0-8719 GCA_051652045.1 Microcoleus sp.
AAAGTAGCCGGGCCGCTGGGAGTGGGTACGATGAGCCTGTTGACTAAGTTCGATCGGGCGGGGGCGCAAGCCGATAGAGTTAAAATGGCAATTGCTGCGAGTAAAACAGCCAGCCAGCGAAGTCTTGAATGTAGCGTCATAATAGAAATTTTCATAATTGTTTTAGTAGATCGCTTGCGTTTAATTATGACTGAGATTGCAACCAACCAATAAAGTCTTCTGTGCGCGAAAAATACTTGGTTATCCCAGCCTGTTGCAAAGCATCTCGAACTTCTGGAAGTGTGCGAAATTCTTTAACGTTGCTGCTTAGAAACACTTTGGTTTCTGTGGAATGCAACCGCGCATGATTCAAAATACAGTGTAAAATCAAATTGTCTGTTGGGTCTTTGCCAATGATGGTTGTGTTTAAGCTTGCTTGAATAATTTCTGGATTTAACGCAATCATTTCGGCATTTTGTGACATTAAATAAATTGCTTCCCTCAATCGAAATTTGATTTCACCTACTCTAACCCGATAGAAAATCATTGACTCTTCTAGATGAAAAGAGAGAGATGTAGCCTGTTCAGATGTGATATCTCGTTTTGTTTCACTAAGTTGACGGCTTAGTTGTTGCTGAAAATAATTTTGTCGTTTCAACTCGTCCTCTAAAGCCGAAAGAGATTCCATGTAACAAATGCTGGGTACGATCAACCGAACTGATGAGTACAAATCCCGCAGCAACACAATTGCTTCAGCCTCCCGCCCCGTAGCAATACTCATCAAAAAGTTGGTTTCGATATATAAAATTGCCACCTAATTTTACCCCCGATCTTGTTGTTCCACCTGCTAGCAGTGGCAGCAAGCCGATTGCTGCTATCTGTTCCGATGCTGGCGGAATTTCTGATTTCCAATGATACTCTAAGTCATGCAGCCATGATTCTATCAGCGTCTCAATGGTATCTTCAAATATCCATTTGCTACCATATTCAGGCAGGTAATAGCGAAGTATTTCACCAGTGTTTAGAGAGCAAACAGGCTCAGATAAATTTATTCCGTCCCATTTGAAAATTTTAATTTGTTCGGTGTCAACGAACATAGCATAGGGAATGAGAGTGTTTTGCTCGGACATCTTTGCTAGCACTGCTTTCATCCAAGAGATCGCGCGATCGACAATCTTTTGCTTTGCTGCTGTTTCTTGAGCTTGAATAATTTTGATCTCAATTAGCACGATAGCTCGATCGTCCTTATCCAACGCAATAATATCTGCGTCTATGGGTAATTCAATGTCGGAAATTTCTAATTGCATTTTGAGCTTTCATCCCGTGTATATTTAACTAAATTTAACGGACAGATAGCGGAATCTTTTGTGGCTTTGTTAACCGCAGATGAATAGCAGATCGACGCAGATAAGTTTAATGTGAGAAAGCGAACTCTGGTAAGTTTACCTTATTTTTGAGCTAGCAAAACTACAGCATAGGCTGCAATTCCTTCTTCTCTACCCACCGGGCCTAATTTTTCGTTTGTAGTAGCTTTGATGCCGATGCGATCGGGCTGTAATTGCAGAACTTCAGCAAATCGATCGCGCATTTTGGTAATATGCGGTTTCAGCTTTGGACGTTCGGCCACTACCACCGAATCAATATTGCCGATTTCCCAGCCTTTATCTAATATTAACCGATTGACTTGTGCCAGCAATATCATACTATCTGCTCCTTTCCATTTGGGATCGGTTGGCGGGAAATAAAGACCGATATCTCCTAAACTTAATGCTCCCAACATGGCATCCATAATAGCGTGAGTCAGCACGTCGGCATCGCTGTGTCCTAATAAGCCTAATTCGTGGGGAATATTGATACCGCCGAGGATCAGGGGGCGATCGGGAACTAAGCAGTGAATGTCATAACCGTTGCCAATGCGAATGTTCATGGAAAATTGAGATGGGGAAACTATAGCACAAGAATATTATTTCATATATAGCTAGTCTAAATGATTAGTAAAATTTTGACCCCACCCCAACCCTCACGCCACTTGCGACCCTTGGGGGAGCCCCTCTGGCGGCAGTGGCTTCCCTCTTTTTTATTTACCCTAAATTTTGCCAAATTTTCCCAAACTTTCCTGAAAGAGGTGCGGTGTTACCGGAGACTAGATTAGTAGATGCACCCTGATTAATAACTCCCGACCAATTTTGGTCGGGTTTTTTTTGGGCTATCGCACTTCCTACCGCAACTTCGCCAAAAATTTCTCAAACAATCCGGATAGACGTACTCTCTTACCGAAGACTCGATTAGTAGATGCACCCTGATTGATAACTCCCGACCGATTTTGGTCGGGTTTTTTTTGCGATCGCCCGCGATATTATTGAAAGGCGTGCAAGATCTGGGGCGATCGCACTTGATGCCAATTTTCCCAAATTTTCCCAAACTGTCTTGAAAATAGTGCGGCAAGGCGGTTGAAAAACCTTATTCCACAAAAGCTGAGGGTGAGATGTGAAATAACTCTCCTAGTTTTTTTAATTGACCCGCAGTTAGTTCTCTCTTGCTCATCATAACTTCGTTGAAAATCTCTTCACTTTCAAAAATTTCTAACAATTTTTCTGTCGAAACGTTATCTTCATTAATTAATGTTTTGAGCAACGCAATTCCCTTCAATGCAGGCCAAATCTCATGTACTTCTTCATAGTCATATACCAGCATACCCAGCACTTTTAAATAATCCCGATCGTCGGATGTAATTCTTGGTCGATCGAGAATTTCATTGATGCGATTTTGCGTGGCTATTAATTCATCATCATTAGCGATCGGACGCGGTGGAAATGTGGTGATGAGTTCCATATAGTAGTTGCTAGGAGTTTTTAAACCAACTGTCATTTTTCCAATTCTCCTTGTTATATTCGGCATGAGTTAGTACGCAACGGATGAAAATTAGCTGATATTCATAATCGATAAAGGTAATGAGTCGGTAGTTGTTGCCACTGATATTGAAAATTGTAAAATTACCTACGATATCGGCCGAGAGAAAAACTTGACGGACTTCTGCTAAATTTTTCCATGCTGCCTCGGAGGTTCGCTGATACCATTGTAATAAATTCGGTTCTGCATTGGGGTGTTTTTCCCAAAATTCTCTCAGGGCTCTTTTGCTGATAACTCGCATAAATTTAAAAAACCATCAGCTATCAATAATTCATGAAAACAAACTAATTGAGTATATTTTAAACTTTTTTCGTAAGGATCGGGGTAAAAACGAGAACTAGATTAGTAGATACACCCCGATCGATAACTCCCGACCAAAGAAGGCCGGTTTTTTTATTGGGTAGATCGAACTCACTACTTCCTTAAACACCAGATCAACCTTATTATGAGTGCTGTGAGAAGCGCAGCTATAACTACTGTACCCACGCTCACCGTAGTTGAGATAACAGGAGGTAGCCAAGGATCTGGAACTCCTAGCTGAGAGAAAGCCGAGGCTACAGAATTTTTGGCTCCCTCCTTTACATTAGATGGAGCCGGAGATGGAGCCGGAGATGGATTCGGAAATTGTGTCGCAATCGAGGCAACAATTGACCCAGCAGCCAGTCCAACTCCAAAAATAGCAACTGTATTCTGAAAATTGCTATCGCGTTCTGCCTGGTCAATCTCAGTCACTCCCCGAATCGAGTTAATCAAATCTTCCAGTACGGTTAATCTTGGACTTAAACTTTCGTAGTCGTTTTGCACTTGTAGCAGATATCGGTGTTCCACCTCTTCACCGAATTGATTCAGAAACTCCATTTCACTGTCTGCTTGGAACTCTGTCAAGCGTTCTTTGATGCGATTCAACCGCCTTTTATAGTTGAGCAAATTAACCTCAATAGTGCGTTTTTGAGTGTTAAGATTGCTCAGGTTAATTGAATAGTTTGAAAGAGTTTTTGGAGCGTTGACCAAAATTGGGCGTAGCTTTTTAAAGTTTGACCTTCGGGTTCGATCCCGATCGAAATCGTTAATGTATCGATTAATTTTAACAGAATCATTTCTTAATTGATTTTTGATGTACTGGCTCTGACCGTAAGCCCATAGAATTTTGCTGCGGTACGCAAACAAACGAAGCCAGTCAAATTTAAAGTTAGAGGCTTTTTTATCAGTTTCTTGGTTAGGATAAAGAGCAATCAGAACATAGTGGTTATCCTGAAGCTGATGAATGTCATGGATAGGAATTGGAGCGGAACTAGACGAGTTTTCCAGTTTTTTGAACTGGTATCTCGACAACCCGAATAGCATTCCTCCCATGAACTGGCTTTTACCCCGGAAGTCCAGATCCCAGTCGAGTTTCAGTTCCGGCACAAGGCTACAAGCCTGGGCAACTGCTTTAGCCTTTTCAGGGGTAAAATTAGGAATTTGACCCGATACCATTAACACCTGTCCAATCGTGCTGGGTTCACCCGCTAGTCGCCGATCTAGTTCTGCCTTGAGGTCAGCCAAGCAACTGACTGGGCAAGCTTCGGTCCAAATCCGGGTTAGCCATCCCCTTTATAAATCTTTCGCTTAGAGCCAGAGCCGTTGTGATTGCTTCACTTCGTTCGCAATGACAATAAAGGGGGTAAGAAACCCGGATTTAGTATCAATCAATAATTATCTGCGTTAATCTGCGTGCATCTGCGGTTAAAAATTAAATTTGTCCCGAACATCGTGCTAGCAGATGCACCCCGATCGATTTTAGGCTGTTTTTTTTGGGCGATCGCAGTCGATCGCCAATTTTGCCAAATTTTCCCAAACTTTCCTGAAACAGTTGCAGTAAAACCGAAGAATCAAATATTAGATGCACCCCGATTGATAACACCCGACCAATTTTGGTCGGATTTTTTTTTGCGATTCCCTACGGGATAGCTTCACTTCACGCACTTTCCCAAAAATTTTGCCAAATTTTCTCAAACTTTCCTGAAAGATGAGCGGTGATACAGGATAATAAATTATTAGATGCACCCTGATTAATAAACCCCAGCCAATTCTGGCCGGGGTTTTTTTTGCTAAAAAACTGCATTAACCGATCGGGCTAAATCGCCTCAAAAGATTGTACTTCCAACACCGGGCCGATCGCTGCAAAAGTCATGACATCCTTGCGGATTTCACCTGTAACACTGACCTTCAAACCAGCTTGTTTCAACTCAGAAGGGGCATCTTTTAATTCGTAAGTTTCCCCATCTTCACCGACCAAAGCCCAAGTACCGGGGCCCAATCCTTTGCGTTCAATTTGTCCTTTCACTGTTATACTCATGCCGATCGCACCTCTGTTTGAATTGCTAAACGCGCCAGTCCGAAACACAGCAAAGCATTGATCATTAAGAATGCTTGTGCTGCAAAACCGCTGCCCAATCCCCAAACTGCAGGAGACAAGAAAGCATTCACGGCCAAACAGCTAGCAAAACCGATCGTAATGGCGATCGAAATCCATCGCCATTCGCGATGTCCCAACAGCAAAGCAATTAAAATTCCCGGAATCAAAACGCTAGCAAAGATTGGATTCAGCATACTGCTACCGTTAATTGCACCGCCCAATTCGGGAATCGAACTGCCCATTACGCGCAGCGGCCATTGAGGCAAATCGAAGACAAACAAATTGCGCAGGACAAAGAATCCCGAACTGCCGGCAATCAAGCCGCCGGAAAAACCCCAAGTCCACTGGAATGGGAAATAATTCCGCAAAATGAACGCCAGCAAATAAGAACCGAGAACCATTGCAATTTTAGGCAGCAAGGCGACTGCGCCGCCGTCAATCCAAAAGCGGGGATTGAGATAGCCGTTATCGCGCAACCAGCGGAAGAAATCGCGGAAGGTAATTTGTCCGCGTTGGGCTAGTTGAACTGCTGCGGCTGCGTCGAGATGTCCCGCACCAAAATGGTTTAACGGATCTTCGCTGACTGTCCGCGCCGACTCTAGCAAGATGCTGCGAATTTGGTCGGGTTCCGTAACGCCGGAGGCTTTGACAAGGGCTGCAACGCCGGCAACGTGGGGAGATGCCATGCTAGTTCCTTGGTAGCCTTCAAAGATTTCGTTACCAGTTTCTGGGTCGATCGTACTTTGTAAAATCTTGCCCATTTCCGAACCACCGGGTGCAGAAATGTCAACCCCCGCGCCGTAATTGGAATAACCTGCTTTTTCGTCGTCGGGGCCGAGGGCGGAAACGCCGATGACGTGGGGGTAGCGGGCGGGATAGGAAGCGGAACTGTCGCTGGAGTTACCCGCAGCAGCGATGATGACAACGCCTTTAGAGTGGGCGTAGTCGATCGCTTCCATCATTAACTGACTTTCTCCACCGCCACCGAGACTCATGTTGATGACATCGGCACCGTTGTCAGCAGCAAATTTAATTGCTTCAGCAATGTCAGAAACCGTGCCGCCACCACTAGCAGCTAATACTTTCAGTGGCATTAAAGATGCTTCGTAAGCGATGCCCGCGACGCCGTAATTATTGTTAGTTGATTGGGCGACTGTACCGGCGACGTGAGTTCCGTGGCCGTGATCGTCGTAGGCTTCAGCGCGATCGTTTACAAAGTCGTAACCGGGTACAAATTTGGTATCTTTTAAATCGGCAACGGGAGTAATTCCCGTGTCAATTACCGCTACAGTTGTACCGCTGCCTTTAGTTTCGTTCCAAGCAGATTCTACATTAATGCTGCGGAGATTCCACTGTTTGTTATACATGGGATCGTTGGGAATCTCGAAAGCGCTGTAGGTGTAATTTGGTTCAATGTATTCGGTATCTTTAGCCAAATTTGATTTTTTTAGGGCATTGAGCAAAGTCCGATCGCCCTTGACAATATACACATTATCTGGTGCTGAGAATTCGCTGTTGAGTCTGGGTGCGATTTGATACTTTTGGGCGATCGCTTCTACTTGCTTGGCGATCTCAGCATTCCCGACATCTTCCCGAAAATCTAGCACGATCGAGTCATAAGTGCCTTGAGCGGCCAGTCCTGGGAAATTACTAATTGCCCAGCCCAGCCCGATTAAAAATAAGCACAGAAGGAAAAACTTTTTCATGGCCACTTATCCATTTACGGAAGGCTTGGCTTCCAGAATAGCTCAATTTTAGCCAGTTGTCAGTTGACAATTGACAATTGACAATTGACAGTTGACATTCGAGAGTTGTAGCTTGCGTCGCCACCAATCGTCCCAAACAAAAATTAACCATATAGAACCCATTTGACATCTTTGAGCAAGCCTTTCTATAGTCAGCTCCATCAAACAAAGATTAACGTTCATGTGGTGTAGGGGGTGCTGTAGGGATGAAGCAGTTGGGCGACAATCCCCGATCGAAACCCGATGTTTTCATGTCCAAATGCTTCATCCTCGCCAGAGCCAGCGATTTCCCAGAGTTCAAATGGATTCTATAATAGCGACGCACCTTACGGTTGATAGTTGATAATTATACTAAATCCGGGTTGGCTATCCCCTTTATAAAACATCCATAATTCGCAAAATCTTTGCTATTGCTTCGCTTACGCTCGCAATGACAATAGCGGGAGTGGTAAACCCGGATTTGGTATTAGTTGTTATTTAGATCGACCGCAAAGCAATCGCAACGACGCAGAACAGCACAACTATATACTGTTGAAATATACTTGAAAATCAAAAGAGCAATAGTTTGTCTATTGCTCTTTTGATCCGCTCTTTTTTAAACGGAAATGTTCTCTAATTTAGTTTTTCGAGAGCGCAACAAACTCGTCGATTATTTGCAAACAGCGCGATTATTTGCATTTCTGACGATCGTGCCTACTCTGCCATTAATCTGAATGGGATTTCCCGTACTGACTCGAATCAAGCGGGGTTGTTTGCCCAAACATTCTTTGATGGATTCCGACCATGCAGTGAGAGCTCTGGTATATTCTGACCGGATCCGAGGCACATCATCTGCTGTCAGTCCTTGGGGAACTGCAGGCGGGCGAAATTGCTCGGTAATTAGGTAATCGCTGGTGATGCTAGTATCGGTAGCAACCCTGGTAATAATTGGAAAATCAAAAGCTCTGGGCAAAGTTCTTTCGCGGATTTTGCCCGGAAGTATCTGATACTTCATCGAGCCTCCCTTGTAGTCAATACCTGCTTCAGTTGACGGTGTAACTGATTGAGCGAAGCCCGGTACAGGCAAACTTGCTGCTAAAACCGTGCAGCAAGTCCAAAATAGTTTTGACGATTTCATCCGATTCATCTCCTCAGCTTTGTAAGGTTAGCATTAATTAGATCTGCTCAAAAATCACGTTATTCCGTTGAGAAACCACCTGACTATACTGAGCTTTTGAGGTTGAGTTTAACCCACCTAATTTATTAGCTAGCAGGCACCTGCAAAAATGTGAAAACCGATCGCCCCGATCGACTGTAAAATAGTTGCATTTGAGTTAGACATTTCATCTGAACTTGTTACAGAATTGGGGAGTCAGTTTCATCAGAACGATTCATTTTCGATCGGTGTCCTTCGGAACTCTATCAAATTTTGTCTCGGATATCAAGTTTTCTGGAACATCAGCCTGCTTTTAAAGCTCGGAAAGCTGGTGGGTAAAGGTTGGAATGTTGCCGGCTATACCAGGTTGACTTAGATATTAACCATGTCTGACGGCACCGGACGTTGTTTAACGATCGAAACCATTGATTTTATTGCTTCTGTCTTCTGCCTCGTGCTTTGAATGGTCGTTTGCGCCTTTTGGGAGGACAATAGGTGGAGAAGAAGCTTGAAAATTGGTGGTTTTGGTGGAAGATAGCAAAATTTTTGACG
>JBOFTL010000795.1:0-3186 GCA_051652045.1 Microcoleus sp.
GTTTTCGTTATAAAGTAGCAGCTCATCAGTATAAAGTAGCAGCTCATCAGTAAACTCAATAACGTCGTCTACTGTAATATTGATGCCAGAAAGCTTTTGGCGATCACCTTTCAGTGCCTGAGCTGTTTTCTGTGCATCGCCTATCCCCGACTGGATTGACTGTGCAGCCTCCTCCCGAAACAGATTTATCTGCTCAATCGTTGCGTTCCCAGAGGCTAGCGCTTCAGCAAGCTCTTGGGAGACGCGGATCGCCCCTGATGCGGGGGAGACAAAGGCATTACTGCCGGACGCAGTTAACTCCTGCTGAGAGGCGACAATTACATCTGGATCGACCTCAGACTCAAATTTCTTGCGGACCTCATCCAGTACGGTTTTGAACAAACCTGCCTGATTTAATGGTACGGGCTTATTCTGTTGCGGTCTAACGAGCTGCGGCCTCCTGCGCTGCCCCTGGCCTTCCGCATTCCCTTGTTGAGCAAGTTTTACAAACTCTTCAAGGGTTAATTCTTGCTGGGCTTCATCCTCGAATTGAACGCTCCCACCAAGCCTTTCGACCTGGGAAATTAAGTCGGTAGACTGTCGAGATAATCCAATCAGTTTAGTGTTGAGGGCCGATCGGAGTGACTTGAGTCTGGTATTAACTTCTTCGTTGTCCGACTGAGATAAGAAGTTGCTAATCTGTCCAATGTCAGTAATAATTTGCGCGATCGTCTCATCATTCTGCTCTAACGCGGCAAAGACGGAGGTGAGTGCGCTATCCTGATCACCTCCCGGAAGGTTGGCTCGCAGCGTATCACGGCTGGATTGAGCTACAGCTCTTCTTAGTGACGTATCCCTAAACTGTTGCCGCTGTTCAATTGTGCCAAATTCCGTTTGCTGAATTTCTGTATTAGATTGCTCGATCGCCCGATCAAGAAATTTAATTAAATCTGCTATTGTGCCTTCGCTGTCATCAATTTCTTTGCGAAGCCGCTTGATTTCTGTATCTGCTTCTTTTAGCGCTTTGTTTTGACCAGAGTTTGCTTGGGCAATGGATTTCTTAAGCCCATTGACGGTCGCCCCAAATTGTTTATCAAAATTCTTCTGAGCGCGATTTGCCAATACCGCCTTTTTCTCTGGCGTAGCATCCGAAGTTTTTATGGCGTTCAGAGTTTGCAGTAATGGCGCTTGAATCTCATTGAGCTGCTCCTGCAAGCCTTTTTCGACTTCTTTTAGCTGCAGAATCCGAACGGTAGCCCTATCCCTGAACTGCCCGATCCGCTCATCTACGGCAGCTTGAATTACAGAGCCAGCCTGCTCAACTAATGCAATATCGCCATCACCCAAATCGTCAAGACTGTTTGTGACAGCAGCAATTGACTCTAGCCCCGTCCTGGCCTGTCCCGCCGTTGCAACGGATTCGCGTAGCTGCTTTAGTCGGTCATCAACTTTAACGATTTCTGGCTCAAGCTTTTCCTGAGCCAATATCAAGCTGGTGATTTCTTTGTCTAGTGCCTGAATAGATTTCTGGGAGGCCGCTACTTTCCCAGCGTCCGATAAAGACGCCCGCTGCTTACGGTTTGCTCCTACTCGCGCTACTCGCTGCGTTTCTCCTGCAACCTCTTCGGGAGAAATAAACCCTCTCCCTAGTTCGGTCAATCGCCTGGACGACCCTGCTGCAGCCCGCCGAATTGCCTGCAAGTCGGAACCGTATCGCTCTTTGTTCTGCTCAACGAATTTGGCGATCGCATTCGGATCGATTAATACATCTAGCGATTTTGAATACTCAGTAAGTATTTTTTTGATGTCTTCTTGGGCTACGCCAAGTAAACCCAAAGCCGCCGCAATATTAGTTTTCTGTCCTTGTAGAGCTTCTTTTAATTGTTCAGAGGATGCTTTTGCTAATATCGGGTCTGTCGGAATCTGGGTAGCAATATCTAAAACTTCAGATGTTCTTGCTATTACACTTCCAAGGGTTTTTGATACAAATTTTCCTACGCCTTCCCCAATCTTTTCACCAAGTAAACCAGACGAGCCAAAAGCTTTGAATAGGTTTTCTTCAAGTGCGGAGGAAAGTTCTTTAGAAAAATTATCAGATAGGTTTTCTCCTACTCTCTGAATTGCTCCCACCGACAGCGATCGCAAGACAGCCCCTGTTGTCTTAAACGGGATTGCTAGGGTGGAGGTTAATGCGCCCAAGAAGTTGCCCTTGCCTAACTGCTTCGCAACGTCCTTAAATGCATCCTCAATTGCATCAATAATCGCATCTGCGTCAGCTTTGTTTGATTGCTGAGTCGATGGGGCTGCAGGCGCGTTTGACTGGGCACTAACTTTAATCTCTTTTTTGCTAATCCGCTCTAGCTCCAGCTCCAAGCCAGACAAATTAGGATCTATGTCGAGATCTAGTGATAGATCGTCGGAATCATCAAAACTGGTTAAGGAGCTGGGGGCCATATCATAAATTGAGCGCTAAGGCAATTGTATCAGGAATTCCTTGACGTTCTCCCACCAACCCTATCGGGTATGGACGGAGATTCTTGATTCATCGACTCTTAACTAGATTGGTATCGCTACCAACCCCCGCCAGACCGTCTCCACAAGCATTTTGATGAACCGTGCGCCCCACGGCTCTATTTCTAATCACTTCAGCACTGGCCACATCACGAGGTTTGGAAGACCCGCAATCAGGGCAATAGTGCCAGCGGTCTTCCAGAATCTTGCGTACCGTGGCACCACAGTCAGGGCACTCCTGACTTGTGCCACGGGCATCGACCTTGATATAGGCAATCCCGCGCTTAAAACACACCCAGGGCAAGATTTGATTCATGAACTGTCCATGCCCCGCATCCAGCATGTGCTTGCCGAGAAACCCTCGACTCAGCCCAACTAGATTTAACTGTTCCACTGCAATCGTTTCGCCTTCATCACAAAGTCGATGCGCAGTTTTGAAATGGAAGTCCTTGCGAGTATTTGAAATTCGCTCATGAAGCCGAGCTACTTTCTTCTGCGTTTTACGCCAATTGCTCGATCCGATTGATTTGCGTTTGAGTCTGCGTTGCAGCAATTTAAGCTCGCGTTGCATCTCCACAAAGAATCGAGGTCGCTCAATCTCTAGTCCATCTGATGTGGAAAGAAAGTACTGTAAGCCAACATCTACACCCACAACATGCCCGGTGATTGGCATCTCGGGAAGGTCGATATCGGCTT
>JBOFTL010000796.1:0-12925 GCA_051652045.1 Microcoleus sp.
TTCGGATCCTCATCCACCCGTCCCCTGCTTAAATCTACAATTATTAGATTGCTTACGGGTGGAATCACAGCCTCACGCGACTCTCATCCCACACTAACCGAGGCGGTATAGTGTGGGGATTCCCGTCTGTTTAGCTAAGTCCGAGTGTAAATATTTTATTTATAAAAAAATTAATTGTGGCAAAATTCGGCAAATATTGCGCCTAAATGACCGCAGCCACCTAAAATAAACTCTGTACTTTGCGAAAGGGTATGTGAACGTATTAGCTTTACCTAGAAGCCGCATAATGCCCCCGCCATAGCCCACCTTAAGAAAGAAAAACAGGGTTGGTGGCGGGAGAATGTCAAACCACAATTAATGCAAATTTCATGGTGCTAAATATTCTCGCGCAGCCCTTAGGGTTTCAATTTACGTCCCCCGGACCGATTATTTTTCAACTCGGCCCCGTAGCTGTCCGCTGGTACGGGCTGTTGATTGCTTCTGCTGTCTTGATTGGGGTCAGTCTTTCCCAATACTTAGCCGAAAAACGCCGTATCAACCCAGAATTGTTAGGTGACTTGGCAATTTGGTTGGTGGTGGGCGCTATTCCTTGTGCCAGGATTTATTACGTAGCTTTTGAGTGGCGGCAGTATGTCGATCGCCCGGAAGATTTGATTGCGATTTGGAAAGGCGGAATTGCTATTCACGGAGCAATTTTGGGCGGGACGATCGCAGCTTTAATTTTTGCGAAAATTCGGCAGGTTTCTTTTTGGCAATTAGTCGATTTAGTAGCACCTTCAGCTATTTTAGGTCAGGCGATCGGGCGCTGGGGAAATTTCTTTAACTCTGAAGCTTTCGGCCGCCCTACAGATTTACCTTGGAAACTGTATATTCCCCCCAACAGCCGCCCTCCGGAATACACTAATTTTGAATATTTTCACCCAACATTTCTCTACGAATCATTGTGGAATTTAACTGTATTGGGGTTGTTGCTGACATTGTTTTTTCGCGATTTGCAGGGTAAAATTCGCTTGAAAGTCGGTGCTTTGTTTTTGATTTACATCACGGCTTACAGTACGGGGAGAGTCTGGATTGAAGGGCTGCGAACTGATAGTTTGATGTTCGGACCGCTGCGGACTGCACAGGTGGTAAGCTTGACTGGGATTGTTATAGGATTGACTGGGTTGGCTTGGCTTTATTTACTCGATCGGTCTTTGCCAGATGTAGTTCCTGCTAATTTCGATCGAGACAATGCCGATCGCAATTCCCCTGAAGACTCTCAATTCAAGTAAACAGTTGACTGTTGGTAATTGGTAATTGGTAATTGGTAATTGGTAATTGGTAATCGTTTTTCCCTCTTCCCTCTTCCCTCTTCCCTCTTCCCGATTAGGTTTTAGGCTATAGGTTTTAGGTTGGAGTTCTATTCCCTACCACCTACCACCTACCACCTGATACCTAATTCTTCCTTCTTCCTTCTTCCTTCAAAAATAAAAAACCCTAGAAAATCGATAAGAATCGATCTCTAGGGCTTAAACCAGGGTGCATCTACCAACCACTACTACTAAGCAAAAGAAGAGCATCCGGAAGGGCCGGTAAATTTAGCAAAAATTTTGAGCGATGAGTTTGACACCCAACCAAAAACTGTCTCGAAACCCCCAATCCACGGACGCTGAAGCCTCGATCCCAGCAGTATACATTGTGGGTGCAGGCCCTGGAGATCCGGATTTATTGACAGTTAAGGCTCAAAAATTAATTGCTAGGGCTGATGTCATCTTGTTTGCAGATTCTCTAATCCCAGAAGAGGTTTTGCATGGCGCGCGGGCGGATGCGGAAATTATTCAAACTGCGGACAAGACTCTCGAAGAGATCGTACCTTTGATGGTGGATCGGGCGCGATCGGGCTTGTCTGTCGTCCGCCTCCACTCCGGCGATCCCTGTCTCTACGGGGCTGTCGGCGAACAAATGCAAGCTTTGGCCGAGGCGGGAATTGCTTTTGAGGTAGTACCGGGAATTAGTGCTTTTCAATTGGCGGCGGCAAAACTCAAAATTGAACTGACAGTACCGGAATTAGTTCAGACAATTATTCTGACGAGAATTAGCGGCAGGACTGAGGTTCCCGAACGGGAAGAATTGACTCTTTTAGCGGCCCATCAAGCGAGTTTGTGCTTGTATTTGAGCGCTCGCCACATCGATCGAGCGCAAGCTAAATTGATGGAACATTATCCCCCCGATTTGCCGATCGCAATTTGCTATCGGTTGGGCTGGCCGGATGAAAAGATTTTGTTAGTTCCCCTTGACAAAATGGCAGTTGTTACCCGCGAAAATAAGTTAATTAGAACGACAATGTATGTAATTAGTCCGGCTTTGAGAAATGAAGTAAGAGGTCGATCGCGCCTTTACAATCCCGAGTACGATCGATTGTTTCGTCAGTAATTAGTTGAGGGTTAATAGTTGAGAGTTGAGAGTTGAGAGTTGAGATTAGTACATTAAACCTATATTAGCAATTTAAAAACTCCCGATCGCCCGATCGACTGCCCAGACAGTTGGGTTTCCGGGCCCGAGATTGCTAAACTGAGCGGTGTAGAATTTATCGATCGAACAGGTAAGCCCGTGCTAGACGAACAAGCTAAAAAGACCATCCTGCGCAAAATCCCTCACGGATTGTATATCTGCGGCGTTAAAGACGGGGAGGAAGTCAACGGCTTCACCGCTAGCTGGGTGATGCAATCTTCCTTTAACCCTCCCTTAGTCGTCAACTGCGTCAAGCAAGACTCCAAATCTCACGGGATGATTAAATCCAGCGGTGTATTTGCTCTGAGTTTCTTGGAAGCAGGACAAAAAGACTTAGCCCAGAAATTCTTCAAACCGCAGCGTCGCATCGGTAACAAATTTGAAGATGTAGAGTTTTATGCTGGGACTGAAACTGGCTGTCCGATTATCTCCGATTCTCTGGGTTACGTAGAGTGCAAAGTTGTGGGTGCCGTGGAACACGGCGATCACACAGTTTATGTTGGAGAAGTTATTGGTGCTGGCGTTCATCGCGAAGGCAATCCGCTGCTGCTAGAGAGCACCGGCTGGAATTACGGCGGCTGAAAAACGGTTCGTAATGAGGACTTGAGTCTGCCACAGATTGCGGACTTAAGTCCTTGCTACAAACCTCACTACAAACTGAGGACTGAAGTCCTCACTACAAACCTTACGGTGCAATAGGAGGATTGACGGGTGTTTTAGGCTTGCCGAAATAAGCTTGAAAGACCTCTTTAGCAATCGGGGCTGCTGCTACCGAACCAAAACCTCCATTTTCCACCACCACGGCGATCGCAATTTCCGGTTTTTCGGCCGGTCCGAAAGCGACGTACAGAGAGTGCGACTTTTGTCCGATGATTTCCGAAGTCCCGGTTTTGCCTCCCGTCAGCGGAATCGTACCGTCGTTGACTCCCTGTCCAGTACCGTCCGTAACTACGGCTACCAGCCCCTCCTTAATTTTTTCAACCGTTGTAGGTTTCATTCCCGTATGTACCGGTTTAGTCTCCGGCTTACCAGTCATCGAAGCCAAAAGATGGGGCTTGACTCGATAACCACCATTGGCGATCGAACTTACCATTACCGCCGCCTCCAAAGGAGTCACCAATACCAAACCCTGACCTATCGAAGTCGTCACTGTATCTCCCACATACCAAGGTTCCTTGTAGATTTTCTCCTTCTCAGCAGGCGTCGGAATTTGACCGTAATCACCACCGCCGAGTCCCAACAGCTTCAAATCCGTATCTTTACCAATTCCCAAGCGGTGTCCCCACTGAGAAATTATTTCCGGCCCGACACTGAGTCCGATTTGATAAAAAAATGTATTGCTGCTGAAAGCTAAAGCTTCCCGATAACCGATGTCCCCGTAACCGCCACTGTGTTCGTTAAAATCCATTCCCCCGACAATAATCGAAGATGAAGTGCTCAAAATAGAGTCCGGTCCAAACTTACCCGATTCCATACCAGCGGCAGAAGTCACAATTTTAAAAGTGCTTCCGGGGGGATAGCCTTGCAGTGCCCGATTCAAAAACGGATTTTCCGGATCTTGGAGTATGTCCCACTCTTCTTTAGTCATTTTCCGGGTAAATAGATTTGGGTCAAAAGTTGGGTGACTTGCCAGTACCATTACCCCACCGGTTTTTACGTTTAAGGCTACTACTGCTCCCCGACGGCTTCCGAGGCCCTCTTCAGCAGCTTTTTGCATATCTAAGTCTATAGTTAGCTGCACGGACTCACCCGCCTTCGGCGGTCTGTTTCCCATCAGCCGCAGCTCTTCATTTTGGGCGTTTACTTCGATCAGCCGATCGCCCCAAATGCCTGCTATCTTGCTGTTAGAACTCGCTTCTATTCCCATCTGACCGACGATCATGCCCATCGGGTATTCGGGGTGGGCTTTGAGATCTGCTTCTGTAGCTTCGCCAATGTATCCCAACACGTGAGCGGCCAAACTACCTCCAGGATAGTGGCGGTTGGCTTCCGGTCGCACTTCGACTCCCCGCATTTGTCCCATCAGTTCTCCCAGGGAGACGAACACTTCTGGCGAGATTGCTTGAGCCAGACGAACCGGTCTGTAGGATGTGGGTTCGACCTGTTTGATTTTTGCCAAAATTTCGGAAACCGGAATTTTCAACAGCGGACTCAATTTTTCTGCGGTGACTTTCCACTGTTCCGATGTTTGTTCTCTCGGCCACAAGTAGACCGATCGAGCTAAATTGTTACCTGCGAGCACTTTACCTTTGCGATCGAAAATCTGGCCTCGGTTTGATGCCATCGGTACCAGACGGACGCGGTTGTTTTCGGCTCTTTCTCGATTTTGTTTGCCCTCCACCAGTTGTAACTGCGCCAGCCTCGCCACGTGGGCGCCAAGTAAACCCGTTACCAGGAGCATCAAAACGATCGCCTGGTGTATCGGACGCGACTGCCGCTTAGCTTCTATCTGTAAAGTTTTGTCTGCTAAACGAAATTCAGAAACCGAAGAAATTTCTCGTTGCATCATTCTTAAGGTAGATGTCAGATATTAGATTTTAGATTAACGCTTGACACCCATGCAGTATAAAGCATGAATCATGGATCGGGCAGAACTCGGCATTGACCGATCGCTAATCTGCCAAGCACCAAGCAATAAATAGCACGATCGAGATTGAGATTAGCCAATGGGGAAAGTGCAGCCATCCCAGCCAAGCTATAGGTAACAGTACCAAAACCTGCGTCAACAGGGAACCGATCGCCAATAACGCGATCAGCAGTATCAAAAGCAGCATTTGTCCTCCGTACAATCTCGGATGGGCGCAACGGGCTTGTGGCAGAACTGGGAGTGTCACTTGAAGGGCGATCGATCCGCCACAGTATTGATAAACATAAATAACCAGATGTCGTTTGCCAGTTGGGAAATCGCTAATTTGTGCCCTACCTGTTCTAGCAGAAAATGCTAATTTCGGCACATTGACTTTATCGCAGGGTTTGCAGTCCCCGACAGGAGTTTTGAGGGGCGCTACAGGCGGATCGTACTCTCTATCTGCGATCGCTAACACTGACAACCGCAAAAACAAGTGTTTGGGCTTTGCTACGCCAACACCAGACCACATTGTAGTTTTACAACAAGATTTTGCTCAGCTCACACTTCAAGTTAACACCGGAGGCAAGGACACTACCTTACTCGTTCAAGGTCCGAATGGCAGTACGGTACGCTGCGGGGATGATACCGGTCAAAACAAGGATGCCAGCATTACTGATTCTGGTTGGAAGGCTGGATCTTATCGGGTTTGGGTCGGCACTCTAGAACCGGGAGTCAAGTCCAACTATACTCTGTCGGTACATCATTGACAGTTGAGAGTTGAGAGTTGAGAGTTGAGAGTTGAAAGCTAAAAGTCAGTCAAATACTGTCCTGGACGCAAAGCAACCGGGTTTCTTCGATAGGACTTTGGCACAGAAACCGGGTTTCTTTGAAAAATCTCAGACGATGACGAAAAATTTACAAAGAAACCCGGTTTCTCACATCTCGTGCATCCAGGACTAAAATATTTGAGGCAGGATGTGGCTTGAATTCTCCGCAGGCTAATGGTTTCACTGTCACCTTTCAATTGCTGGCGGTCAAATATTCGCCCGCTTGGCACTACCTGCAGCTAACTGCCACAGTCCGGTAAAATGAAGTAGCGCGTTTAACCAAAAGTGGTAATTCTGAAAGTGCTAAAGACTCTACGAGCTGATTTCAGTATAATTTTCGATCGCGACCCTGCTGCCCGCAACTGGCTGGAAGTGTTGTTTTGCTACCCAGGCCTTCAGGCTCTAGTGCTGCATCGCATCGCTCACTGGCTGCACTTGCTGGGCATTCCTTTCATCCCCCGCTTGATTTCTCACATCGCTCGATTTTTAACGGGGATCGAAATTCACCCAGGCGCTACGATCGGTAAAAGTGTATTTATCGACCACGGTATGGGGGTAGTGATCGGCGAAACTGCGATCGTTGGCGATTTTGCCCTAATTTACCAAGGCGTCACCCTCGGCGGTACCGGCAAGGAAAGCGGCAAGCGTCACCCTACCCTCGGCGAAAATGTAGTTGTTGGTGCCGGTGCTAAGGTGCTCGGCAATTTATTAATTGGCAATAACGTCCGCATTGGGGCCGGTTCTGTAGTGCTGCGGGATGTTCCTTCTGACTGTACCGTGGTGGGGATTCCCGGCCGCATCGTGTACAAATCCGGCGTGCGAGTAAATCCATTGGAACACGGCAGTTTGCCGGATTCGGAAGCTGTGGCGATCCGTTCTTTGCTCGATCGCATCGAAGCCTTAGAAAACCAAGTAAAAAGTTTGCAACCCCAGCATTCTACTAGCTTAACTTCTGCTGCTGATTTCCACTCCGTACCTTCTGTTTTAGATCTAGGAAGTAGTGTAGCTGTAGCTGAAAAAATTGAATTAGCTGTCACTCCTAGCTGTCAGTTAAAAGATCGAGTAATTCAAGAATTTTTAGACGGCAGTGGTATCTAAGGAGTTAATTCTTTTTACCAATTACCAATTCCCAATTACCAATTCCCAACGATCGACTCTCAACTACCAATTACCAATTACCAATTACCAATTACCAATTCTCAACTATCAACTATCAACTATCAACTATTATGGATTGACCGATCGCACCGACCAATTTCCCTCTGCATCTCGCACGTAAAGTGACCTATTTTGCGGTTCTGTCCGCAATTCCAAAAAATCGACCTGTTCCGGTTCTAGCAGCAGCAAGCAAAAGTTATCCAGCGGCGCGATCGCATCTGGCGCAGGCTGTTGAAAAGCGCTTGCTGCTGCTTTATTTTCCCCCGGATGAGGCCAAGCAAACTGAACTCTGGCGGCCTCAGAAATCTCCTGCCAAGCTATTTGCCTTGCGACTTGCAATTGGGGATCTAAATAGGGGGCATCAACTAAAATTATCCCTCCGGAAATCCGAAATTGCTCCCGAGTTTTGGGGAAATACCAGCAAATCTCTGCCCAAGGAGAGAGATTAATTTCTGCTGCCTTTTGACTGCGAATATCTGTAATAAACTTTAATTGGTCGGTATTTTCCAAAAAACCCCGAAATACTACTGTGCGGTTTGCGGGTCGCCCGTTAGCGCGAACTGTTGCTAGTTGCAAGTAGCGGGAAAAAACCAGACTGCGGTTGCGGTGGACAGTTCCGGCTAAGAGCGATCGCCAAGGTGCTATAGATAGTTGAGAGTTATTAGTCATTAGCGATCGGTCATTAGTTGTTATTTATCAGTCATTAGTTATCAGTCACTGTGGGGAGTTACTTCTAAGAATTTTATTATTATACAAGATAGTAGCACGCGATCGATTCATGATGTCAAAACATTTCTAAATAGCGATCGCAAAGATTATGACTGACTCAAAAAATAGTTTGACACGCAATCTCTAGCCGTAAGGTGCGCAGTGCAAGCCCTACCTATACATAAGCGAGTGCTGGTGTGCCGGACTGAAAGATATTGGAGTTAGAGTGCGATCGAGTGACGTAGTGGCACTAAATTACCAATTGCCAATTACCAATTACCCATTACCCATTACCCATTACCCATTACTGATTTTTATGTCAAATTCATTACCTCAATTTACAACTCAGGGCGATCGCGGTGGCAGAACTCTTACCCAAATCAAAAATCTTGAAACTCCTCACAGTGGCTATCATTGGGATGGCAGTTCCCGGCGTTTTTTTGAAGGCTGGTATTATCGAGTAACTTTACCGATTCATGGAGAATCTTTTGCCTTCATGTATTCGATCGAAGACCCTACAGGCGGCCAACCTTATAGCGGCGGATCGGCACAAATTCTCGGTCCGAAAGATAGCTATTTATGGCGCAATTTCCCCGATGTCAAGAAGTTTTGGGCAAACCGGGAAAGCCTGGGTTTAGGACACTGGGGCAAGACAGATTTGCAAATTCCACCGCAATATTTAGAGCCGCAGGTATTTGACAGCCGCGTGGAAGAAGGCTATCAAGCTACTACAACTTTAAATCAAGGTTATATCCACGATCCGGGAAGTGGCAGCCGCTGTTATTGGCAGTATGAAATTAAACCAATTTACGGTTGGGGAGACTCAATTGGCATCCAAAAGTCAACGGCAGGAATGCTATCTTTTTTGCCCGTATTTGAACCCGGATGGCAGATATTAATGGCGCACGGTTTAGCTAGTGGCTGGATCGATTGGAACGGCGAAAAATATGAATTTCAAGATGCTCCAGCTTACAGCGAAAAAAACTGGGGTGGTGCTTTTCCTCAGAAATGGTTTTGGGTTAATTGCAATTGTTTTCAAGGCGAAACTGATTTAGCTTTAACAGCAGGAGGTGGCAAGCGCGGCGTGCTGTGGTGGATGGAATCTGTGGCAATGATTTGCCTCCACTACCGGGGAAAATTCTACGAATTTGTTCCTTGGAATTCGCAGGTTAGCTGGAATATTCAACCTTGGGGGCGGTGGCAAATGCAGGCGAGAAACAGTCAATTTGAAGTAGAATTAATTGGCACGGTGAAGTCTCCCGGTACTTACGTGCGCACTCCTTCAGCAAAGGGAATGGTTTTTGAAAGCCGGGATACAGCGTGCGGTGAATTGCGCTTGCAATTGCGAGAATTGTTGGGAAAAAATGTTGACAAAAGTGGCAAGCAACGTTCTAGAATTATCTTGGATGCTCGCAGTTCTTTGTCTGCCTTGGAAGTTGGGGGCGGGCCTTGGGATACAGCCTGGGAAGTCATCCCAAATTCGGGTTAAGCATCCCGCAATATTATCATTGCGTTTCATGTCGCTAAGCGTTACGAAGTAATGCTTGCGGTGCTAATCTTTCTGCTGGGTCAGGATATACTATTCCTGATTTTAAGATTTACAGGCCTGGAGATTGAATGTAAATCTCGCAACTCGCCAATTAAATAGATTGTCTGTTAAATAGATTGTCTGTTAAATAGATTGTCTGTGTACCAGAGTTGCAGTAGCCTGGTCTGTCGGAACTAACAAAACTTCGCTAATATTAACATGGGCCGATCGCGTCGCACAAAAATAAACAACATCAGCTACATCATCAGCAGTCAGCGGTGTCAATCCTTGATAAACATTTTTGGCTTTTTCAGCATCTCCATGAAACCGCACATTGCTAAATTCCGTTTCCACTAAACCCGGTTCTATTTCAGTCACTCGCACCGCTGTTCCTAACAAATCTTGTTTCAACCCTTCGGAAATTGCCCTCACTGCTGCTTTAGAAGCACAGTAAACATTGCCTTTAGGATAAGCCGCACGTCCCGCGATCGAACCGATATTGATAATGTGTCCGTGCTTTCGATCGACCATTCCCGGCACGATGTAGCGCGTTACGTACAGCAAGCCTTTAACATTGGTATCGATCATTTCTTCCCAATCTTGAAAGCTACCTTCGTGCAATTTATCTAAGCCGCGACTCAAACCGGCATTGTTAATTAAAATATCGATCTCTTTCCAGGCTTCAGGAAGTTCGCTGATGGCAGATTCAACCTGAGAGCGATCGCGCACATCTAATTCTATTAAATAAATATCATTTGCCGAGGCGATCGCCCCTGTGTCTGCAAGTTCTTTTGCCAGTCGATCGAGCCTTTCCGATCGGCGAGCCGCTAAAATCAGTTTAGCACCCCCGCGAGCAAATATTTTTGCACAAGCTTCTCCGATGCCGCTGCTCGCACCCGTAATTAAAACAATTTGATTTTGAATAGAAATCATGCGATTTTAGATTTTAGATTGAATAATTGGGAATTGGGAATTGGGAATTGGGAATTGGGAATTGATAATGGATAATGAACAACGATCGAGCAACTGTCAACCGTCAATCTGTTTGCTGTCAACTGTCAATTGTCAATTTATTTGTTGTCAATTGTCAACTCTCAACTCTCAACTCTCAACTCTCAACTACCCATAACACCATTTATATTATTTAACAACCCGCAGGCGTTGAGTGATTGTTGTAATCCCACCTTGGCGCATCAAAACAGCAGATATCCAGCGATTGTTTGGCGATTCCGGAGCTTTGCCAACTTTAAAAAGTCCACCGGAGGTCAGCAACTCCAACTCGACTGCTGAGGGATTAAACAAAGTTTTTTCGCCCACCGGTTCTTCCACAACTGTTCCGATTAAAATATCATCGCCGATGGGTTCTCGGACGATCGCATCAAAATTATATTCCTGTCCTACCTTAACTTGCTCCGGCAAATTTATTTGAATTGTCGGTGGATTGCTACCGGAACTAAGTTGAGTTTGTTCTGCTAAAATCTCTTGGCTGACAATTTTTTCTCCTTCAAATCGCTGCTGAGAACGGATTGTAGCTTTCAAATTTAATTGTCTGCCTTCCTGTTTGTGGCTGCCGGTAATTGTAGTTATAGTTTCAGCCACGATCGCGCTGCCTTCAGATTTCCAAGATTTGAGCTCCGTGCGATAATTCAAAGTGGGATAGCGTTCCCATAATTGCTTGATTGCTTTTTCCAGACTCTGGCTGTTTAAACCGTCAGCATGAGTGAAATTCTGACCGTAAAATGCCATAACTGCTTTGAGATCGCGGCGGTTGGCGGCAGCGTCAATTTCTGTTAGCAGTTTTGTCAGTTGGGCGGGTGCATTTGCCGGAGTTTGGGCTTGAATTTGACCCGAGGTCGATCGCCCTTCTTGAGCCCGGACACTTGCAGGATGCAGCGTACTAGCACCTGCAAATATTAAAAACAGCAGCAAAGGCGCGATCGCTCTCGAGTGGTTGCAGGCGCGCGCCTGAGCTCGATCGGCTGCGGCTAGTTGCCTGCTGGCAGAATACAGAGATACATTTGACACTAAATTCAAAAAGTTACGCATTATTACGCATTATGATGATAATTTGGTTATTGAGCTGCTGAAGCCGTAGCGCGGGTAACTGTTCGCCTGCAACAAAAACTGACAACAGATAACTGACAACAGATGTGGAAGTCGGCACAATCTAATTTTAAGTTCCCGATCGGAAATTGACTGAAACTGCCGAAACCATTAAGCATGATAATCTAAAACCTCAAATCTACAATCTATCGACCCGTGGAACTTGTAACAGAAACAAATACCTTGACAAAAACCCCCGTTCGGTTGTTAGTTGCAGCTAGCGGGACGGGAGGGCATTTATTTCCCGCGATCGCCGCAGCTCAGCAGTTGCCAGAATTTCACATTGAATGGCTGGGCGTTCCCGATCGCATGGAGGCGCAGTTGGTTGCTTCCCTTTATCCCTTCCACACGATCGCCGTTGAAGGCTTCCAGCAGCGATTTGGACTCGGTACAGTGCGGATTTTGGGCGGACTGCTAGGTTCGATCCTTCAGGTGCGGCAGTTGCTCCAACAAGGAAATTTTCAGGCAGTATTTACCACTGGGGGTTATATTGCCGCACCGGCAATTGTAGCTGCTCGTTCCTTGGGTTTGCCGGTAATTCTCCACGAGTCTAATGCAATTCCAGGGAAAGTAACGCGCTGGTTCAGTCCTTTGTGCACGAAAGTCGCGATCGGATTTGCAGCGGCGGCACAACATTTGTCGCGATCGAAAACAGTTGTTGCCGGAACTCCAGTGCGATCGCAATTTCTCGCACCGCAACCTCTGAATTTGCCAATTCCTGACAGCGTACCTGTCATTTTAATCATGGGCGGCTCTCAAGGTGCTGTGGCAGTCAATAAGTTAGTAAGAGAGTGCGCGCCTGCTTGGTTTGATGCGGGTGCGTGGGTGGTTCACCTCACTGGAAATAACGATCCGGATGCTGAAAGTTTGCAGCATTCGCAATATATATCGATGCCATTTTATGATAATGTAGCGGGTTTATTGCAGCGTGCAAATTTAGCAATCAGTCGATCGGGCGCGAGTGCTTTAACAGAATTAGCAGTAACTGGCATACCATCTATTTTAATTCCTTTTCCTTTCGCGGCTGACGACCACCAAAATTTTAACGCCCAAGTGTTCGCTCAAGCAGGGGCTGCTTTGGTATTTCGTCAAAGCGAACTGACAGCAGATTTATTGAAAAGTAAAGTTTTGCATTTATTGAGTGATGGTGAATATTTAAAGAAAATGTCTGAAGCAGCACGTCAATTAGCGGTAACAGACAGTGCGGAACGTTTGGCAAATTTGGTGCGGGAGTCAATATTTATCAGAAGGTAATGGGTAATGGGTAATGGGTAATGAGTAATGGGTAATGAGTAATCAACTATCAACTATCAACTCGGGCGGGCACGGGGGCACCGCTCCTACTAGCTATCAACTCTCAACTATCAACTAAGAGGGCGGGCACGGGGGCACCGCCCCTACCTCTCAACTATCAACGATCGATCGATCGCGAGCTCCCGACGCTCGCACTATAATCGATCGCGAGCTCCCGACGCTCGCACTATAATACCAATTTTAAAAAAGAATGCAACAGTGTTCTTGTCCCCCCCCTTTATAAGGGGG
>JBOFTL010000797.1:0-5216 GCA_051652045.1 Microcoleus sp.
CCGCCTTCATCGTAACCGACATATCCGGGGGGAGCTCCTACTAAACGGGAGACGCTATGTTTCTCCATGTATTCGGACATATCGATGCGGACGATCGCATCTTCACTGTCAAATAAAAACTCAGCTAAAGCCCGCGCTAACTCTGTTTTCCCAACACCCGTAGGCCCCATAAATAGGAAAGAACCGATCGGCTTTCCAGGATCTTTCATGCCCGCCCGCGCCCGCCGGATTGCTTCGGCTACGGCTGTTACGGCTTCTTCTTGACCGATGACTTTTCGGTGCAAATGTTTTTCCAATTGCAGCAATTTTTGCCGTTCCGATTCTAACAATCTGTTAACCGGAATTCCCGTCCACTTCCCGACAACTTCGGCGATGTCCCCTTCGGTAACTTTTTCCCGCAGCAGGGAAGAACCTTGAGATTGCAGTTTCAAAAGTTCGGCTTCTTTGGCTTCGCGATCGCGCACTGCTGTTTCTAATTTGCCGTATTTTAACTGGGCAGCTTTATTCAGATCGTAATCTCTTTCTGCCTGTTCGATTTGCACTCGCAGTTGGTCTTCTTCCGCTTTCAATTTATTGATCGCATTCAATAACTGTTTCTCGCTAGACCACTGGGAAGACAATTTTTCTTGCTTGCTTTTGAGAACTTCAATTTCCGATTTGATGCGATCGATTCGGGGGCTGGTGGTGGAAGTTGGCGAACCTTTACCCTCGGCTTCGATCGACAGTTTTTCCATTTCCAACTGCATCACCCGGCGATCGATCGCTTCCAATTCTACTGGTTTAGAAGTAATCTCCATTTTCAAGTGGGCGGCCGCTTCATCTACGAGGTCGATCGCTTTATCTGGCAAAAATCGATCGGAAATATAGCGAAACGATAAAGTTGCCGCAGCTACTAAAGCCGAATCAGTAATTTTGACTCCGTGATGGCGTTCGTAACGGTCTTTCAATCCGCGCAAAATTGACACCGTATCTTCAACGGTGGGTTCACCGACAAATACTTGTTGAAAGCGGCGTTCTAAGGCCGGATCTTTTTCAATATTCTTGCGAAATTCATCGAGAGTTGTAGCGCCGATGCAGCGCAATTCGCCCCTCGCCAACATCGGTTTTAACAAATTTCCCGCATCCATTCCCGATCCGGAACTGCCGCCGCCGCCGGTGCCGACTACGGTGTGCAATTCGTCGATAAATAACACAATTTGTCCGTCGGAACCGATGACTTCTCGGAGTACGGAACGCAGTCTTTCTTCAAATTCGCCCCGGAATTTTGCCCCGGCAATTAAACTGCCCATATCGAGGCTGAATAGTTGGCGGTTTTTCAAAGATTCGGGTACGTCACCGTTAACAATTCGCTGGGCTAAACCTTCAGCAATTGCAGTTTTGCCAACTCCGGGATCGCCGATTAATACGGGATTGTTTTTCTGACGGCGGGAAAGAACTTGAACGACGCGGCGGATTTCTTCATCGCGGCCGATTACGGGGTCGAGTTTGCCAGATTTGGCTGCTTCCGTCAAATCGCGGCCGTATTTGCCGAGGGCGTCGTAACCGACTTCGGGGTTTTGATCTTGCACTTTGGCCGCGCCGCGGACTGATTTAATCGCTTCTTCGAGTTTGGCACGATCGATCGTCCCTGGGGCCGGTTTGCGATCGTATCCGGGGCGGCCGGGTGGCCCGTCGCCTTTAGTTAGTAAGCGTCGCCCGATTCGTTCGTCTTCGATCGCGGCGATTAATAAATGTTCAATGGCGATAAAATTATCTTGCCAAGCCTGTCTGGCAGACTCGGCAGCATCTAACATTACTTCTAAGCCGCGACCGAGATATAGTTGGTCGGTATTGGCAACTCTGGGCTGTCGTTTGGCAAAAGCTTCTAATTGCTGGGCAAAGCGGGGGACATCGACTCCGGCTTTACTGAGAATCGTGTTTGCCAAACCTTGCTGTTCTAGAAGGGCGATGAGTAAATGTTCGACTTCTAGCTGTTGGTTGGTAAACCGGCGGGCTACATCCTGGGATTTGACTATGCCTTCCCAGGCTTTGTCGGTAAATTTGCTGGGGTCTGTTGGCTGCATGGTTCCTCGCAATCCTAGGGAATTAAGCTTTTATCCCTGAATATATAATCTTACAACTATCTTAATCTTTAAACGGGATGGAAAACTTATGCTTGCGGTCGATCGCCCGTTTCCCTAAAATGCGATCGACCTTACAAAAATAACAGCAAGCGCGATCGATCGCACCCCCCCAATAATTGTAGGGGCGAAGCATTTGGGCGACAATTTATAACTAAGCATGAAAAAGGTTAGATCCAAATGCTTCGCCCATCCCCATGCAAAATCCTCATACCACCCAAAGTTTTGTCACAATGAAATCTTTGACTATCGCCCTGGATAAAGGTAAAATATCTGGGAGCGATCGCTCTTAAAAATAGCAAAATATTGGGGAATTGAAAATTGTTTGTGAGACAGGGCGAAGCATTCGGGAAATAGATGGTTGGTTTTTATCAAAAATAGTCGCCCGAATGCTTCTCCCCTACAGATTTATCGTGTTGCGATCGATCGCCCGTTTCCCTAAAATGCGATCGACCTTACAAAAATAACAGCAAGCGCGATCGATCGCACCCCCCAATAATTGTAGGGGCGAAACATTTGGGCGACAATATATAACTAAGCATGACAAAGGTTAGATCCAAATGCAACGCCGGACCCCACGCAAAATTCTCAAACCACTCTCAACTATTTAAATTTATGTTGTTTCCGACTTATCAATTTCTCGTATTTTTCCTAATTATTTTTAGCGCGATCGTTTCTTTAAAGCCGAAAGTTCATTTATATAAAATTGCCTTACTCGTTTCCAGCTTGCTGTTTTATTCTTTTTGGAGTTTCGATTTTCTGTTGCTGCTGGTGCTGGCAACTATTTACAATTATATCATTCTCCGCACTGTTTGCCACGGCAAATACCAAAAACTTGCTTTGATTTTTGGAATATTTTTTAATATTGCCAATCTCGGCATTTTTAAATACTGCAACTTTTTCGTAACTTCTTTATTTGAACTGCTGAACCAGCTCAAAATTCCCGCCAGCTTTCAAGTTTTACAAATCGTCGTTCCCGTTGGAGTATCGTTCTACACTTTTAGAATGATTTCCCATCTAATCGACTGCTACCAGCAAAAGATCCCCTGTCCGAAATTCATCGACTACGCTACCTACATTACCTACTTTCCTCAAATTGCTTCAGGTCCGATCGCCCGCGCTGGAGATTTCTACTCGCAACTCAATTTATCGAAAAAATACGATTATCAAATCGAAGAAGTTATCGTTTTAATTCTATCGGGACTGTTCAAAAAGTATACTTTGTCGAGTTTTTTATTTAATTTCACCCAACAGCCTTTTAAACTTCCCCAGCAGTACAGCAGCATCGATTTAATTCTAGCAGCAATTTCCTATTCCTGTTTGATTTATGTAGATTTTAGCGGCTACTCGGATTTAGCCAACGGCATCTCTTGTTTGCTCGGATTTAAACCGATCGCTAACTTTAATCTACCATATCGATCGCTCAGTTTGCAAGAGTTTTGGAAAAGGTGGCACATCAGTCTTTCCGAGTGGCTGAGAGACTATGTTTACATTCCGTTGGGCGGCAACAAATACGGCAAGTTGCGGAAATACTTAAATTTATTATTAACAATGGCGATCGGTGGTTTTTGGCACGGTGCGGGTTTAAACTTTATTGTATGGGGAACACTCCACGGCTTGGGATTAATTGCCAATCATTTATGTCGCGATATTCCCCAAGCTATTCACCTGAAATTAGACTGGGAAAATTCGCGCAAATCCAGATTTATTAATTGGCTGCTGACTTTCAGTTTCGTTACTGCTAGCTGGATATTTTTCGGCACTCCTAACTGGGAAACTGCAATGAGTTTCTTCCAGGGAATATTTCGATTTTCTTTTGCAACTTTTCAATTTAACTTTTGGCAGCTATATTTAGTAATTGCTGTAATTGGCGCGATTAATTTATGGGGCGATCGTATTTCCCAAAAATTGCAAATAGTATTTTCCATCAAAAACATCTGCTTTCGGGTTGTCGTGGTTTCGCTGTTCGTGTATGCTATTTTAATGCTGGGGCCGACAACTGTCCCGCCTTTTATCTACTTTAATTTTTAAGCAATATGAAAGACCGGGAAATTCTGCTAATTGTTGCTTCGGTAGTTTTGACTTTAATTTTTTCCAATTTAGCGTTATTCCTCAAAAGTTTTTCCGCAACTCCCTTTGCCAGCCAGGAAATCAAACAAGCGGCACGACAAATTGAAATCGACGGCTTGAGGAAACAAGAGCAAGATTTTTGGCGGCGCATTAAAGACGTTGATTTTGACAGTCAGCCCAAAAAAGCTGCAACTGCTAAAACCGAAACAAGTGCGATCGTCCCGCAGCAAAAAACTAGAAAACCGCCTGCGAAAAAGCCAAGACTGACTCGCCCTTACCGCAAGTTTTTGTTTGTTGGCGATTCGGTAATGCTAGACTTGGGAACGCAAATTCAGTACAGTTTGCAGGAAAAATACAAGATTACCAATACTAAATTAGAATATAAAGTATCGAGCGGACTGAATCGGATAGATTATTATGATTGGTATGCCAGAACCCGCGAAATCCTCAGCGATTACCAGCCGGATGTCGTGGTAGTTCTCTTTGGGGGAAATGACACGCAAGATATTACTGACGATCGGGGAAAATATCGAGTTATCGGGACAGCAGAATGGCAAAAAACTTACCGGGAAAGAGTAGAGAAATATGCGAAATTGCTGGCAGCATCGAGTGTCAGAAAAGTATACTGGATCGGACAATCGCGATCGAACAAATCTCATTATCGCAAATTATTTCCCATGATGAACGATATCTACCGCAGTGTCAGTAAATCTCAGCCAAAAATCACCTTTATTTCTACCTGGGAAACTTTTGCATCGGGGGACGAATTTGCGCCTGTTGTTGCCGACAAATCCGGCAAGCGGGGATATATTAAAGTTAACGACGGTCTGCATTTTACTTTACACGGTTCTCGTATTGTTAGCGATTTAATCGTTGACAAAATGGTAGCAGATAAAATTTTAAAAACTCCCGCAAAGAAACCCTAAGATTACCGATTTTGAATACTTCCAGTTCCCCCTTCTTAATGGGGGAGAGATACCCTAATTGTCAAGTAGTAAATCGATAATTCATCCGCTGCTGTATCCC
>JBOFTL010000798.1:0-5434 GCA_051652045.1 Microcoleus sp.
ATTCATCTGATTCTCGCTACAAAAATTATTCCCGACGCAGTGGACTCAGAAAAATGGGGACGCAACCGACATCTAGCATTTTCGGTAGCCGATATAGAAACGGCAAAACAACAATTAATCGACTGCAATTGGCCTTTCCAAATGAGTTCATCAGGTCGAGCGGCATTATTTGTCTGCGATCCAGATGGTAACACGATCGAACTGAATGATGTTAGATGTTAGATTTTTGATTTTAGATTGAGAATTAGAAGATTTTAGATTTGGGATTGGGAATTAGGCGATTGTAGATTTGAGGGAAATTGAAGGTTTAGGATTTGAGATGGGCGATAAATGATAGATTTTAAATCGATCGTCAAACAAGAAAATGCCCGGCCGCAAAAGCAGGGCATAAAAAGCGAATACCAGTAATCAAACTTAAATCTCAAGTTAAAAAACTCAAAGCCAGAGATTATCTAAGTTTTTCTTACTTCAATTTTTTATAACAAATTTTTTTTAGATGTGCAATCCCTAGCGCATAGCAATATATCGCAGATTCAATAAAAGTAAATTATCAATAAGGCGCTTAAAAATAAATGAAAATCATCGCCGATCGCCCCATAAATATTTTTTTTATGCTACAGGTGACAGTCGATCGAACAAAAAGGAGAACAAGCAAGACCTCTAAAAAACATCGATCGATCTGCGTTAATCGACGCTCATCTGCCTGCATCAGCGGTAAAAAATAAATCCAAAACACCAATGCAAATCATTGCCTACTCCTACAGCGAACCCCTACTAGAACCAGCCCCAGCACCGAATTTTTGGGGTCAAGAAGTCGATCGCGCGTATCAAGACTTAGGAGGAAGGCAGCAACTTCAGCAACTTTTAAAAGACTGCAAAACAGAACCAGTTCAATATTTATTAATTCAACGCCTCGAACAACTCGGCGACACAATACAGCAAATATGTTCCCACCTAGAACAAATAGAAACCCTCGGCATCCAACTAATTGTTACAGAAGAAACAGCAACAGAAAACAAAGCCAACTTGCTCAAAATCCTAGCAGAAATCCAGCGCAGCCAACACAGTCGCAGCATCCGCAAAGCCCAGGCCCGCAACCGCATCAAAGCTCTTCCCCCACCCGGAAAAGCCCCCTACGGCTACCGACGAGGCAAAGACAAATACACCGTCGATAAATCCACTTCTCCAGTAGTTAAAGACTTTTTTGAACATTTTCTCCTTTACGGTTCCTTGCGGGGTGCAGTGCGCTATTTAGCCAAGAAATACAACAAAAAAATCTCCGCCAGCACCGGCCGTCGCTGGCTGACAAATCCCGTTTACCGAGGCGATTTAGCTTATCACAACGGTGAAGTAATTTCTAATACCCACATCCCGATTATTTCCCGAGAAGAAGCAGCCCAAATCGATCGATTGCTGCGCCGCAACCGCCGCCTGCCTCCCCGCACTGCTAGCAGCCCGCGTTCGCTGGCAGGTTTAGCAGTTTGTGCGGAATGCAAGTCGCCGACGACAGTATCCAAAGTTACTTCTTACCGCCAAGATAAAGAATACCTTTATTTGCGCCCGATCGACTGTCCCAAACAACCAAAATGCAGTGGCTTTGCCTATCAGGAAATACTGCAATTAACTATTGAAAAAATCTGTCAGGATTTGCCCGTTGCTGTCGCCGAATTGCAAATGCCGGATATGAATCGAATTAAAACAGGAATTGGGAGGGCGATCGATTCAAAACAACAAATCTTAGAGCAACTGCCCGCGCTAGTAGATAATGGAATTTTAGACACAGAAACTGCTGAATTAAGAGCCTACAAAATTCGTACCGAAATTGCCGAACTGCAAAACAAAATAGCGCAACTGCCGCCAGTGAATTTGCGAGAAACAGCACAAACAGTTTCTCTACCACAATTTTGGTTGGATTTGTCAGAATCTGAGCGCAGGTTTTACTTTCGAGAATTCATCAGCCAAATAGAGATATTGCGGGAAAATACAGCGATGAAAGTACAAATTATTTTTATTTTTTAAACAAGCGCGATCGGCATTTTTAACCTAAAATTTTAATGATTGCGTCCGGTCGATCGACCGCAATAAGCAAGGTTCGTATGGATTATTTTTTAAAATTGGTATTAGTAGTGCAGACTTGAGTCCGCAAGATTCGTAGTGCAGACTTGAGTCCGCACTACTAATTTTTTGATTCCTGATAATCAAAAGAAATTAGTAGATTCCCGGATGATTTTTCAGCTAAACCCTTAAATGTAGGTTAGCAATGTAGGATTGACATTGATACGCAGCACAGTTTCTGCATTGTTGATTTTAGGAGTCTTGAGTTCAAAGAAACTTCCCTTGTCTTGGACTTCAAGGAAGTCGCTAGCACTAGATACACCAAAAGCACTCAAGTCAATTTGGTCTATACCTACCTCGTAGTCTGCGATTGTCAGAGTATAGCCAATTCCATCCTTGTTAGTAGCGACGAAAGTATCTGTCTCTCCGTCTCCTAAGATGAAGGTAGCAAAAGGATCGTTCTGCAAGTCAGTAATTAACTGAGCGTTGTATTGATTGGAACCGCTTCCTACGAGGATATCATCTCCCCATGCAATGAGCGTATCAGTACCACTACCGCCAATTGCAATATCGTTACCTTTTTCCAGATTGTCAGTAGCTGTAAAGTTGCCGTCTCCAGACAGGATATCAGCATCTGCACCGCCAAATAATTGGTCGTCATCCTTGCCTCCCAAAAGCAAGTCCAATCCTCCAAATCCCTCCAGAGTATCATTTCCTCCGATGCCTCGCAGAGTGTTTGCTTGAGATGTTCCTATCAAACGGTTGTCGCTATCGTTACCAACTATTACTGCCATGTCGTTGTCGGTTGGCAATGTAGGATCGATGTCGTTGTCGGTTGGCAATGTAGGATCGACGCCGTTGTAGGTTAGCAATGCAGGATCGACATTGATGCGCAGCACAATTTCTGCATTATTGACTTTAGGAGTCTTGAGTTCAAAGAAACTTCCCTTATCTTGGATTTCCACGAAGTCGCTAGCACTAGATACACCAAAAGCACTCAAGTCAATTTG
This sequence comes from Microcoleus sp., assembly GCA_051652045.1. Classification (GTDB taxonomy): domain Bacteria; phylum Cyanobacteriota; class Cyanobacteriia; order Cyanobacteriales; family Microcoleaceae; genus Microcoleus. Next base: position 3,066 of record JBOFTL010000798.1, read on the forward strand.
GTCTATACCTACCTCGTAGTCTGGGATTGTCAGAGTATAGCCAATTTCATCTTTGTTAGTAGCGACGAAAGTATCTGTCTCTCCATCTCCTAAGATGAAGGTAGCAAAAGGATCGTTCTGCAAGTCAGTAATTAACCTAGCGTTGTATTGGTTGGGGCCGCCTCCTACGAGGATATCATCTCCCCATGCAATGAGCGTATCAGTACCACTACCGCCAATTGCAATATCGTTACCTTTTTCCAGATTGTCAGTAGCTGTAAAGTTACCGTCTCCAGACAGGATATCAGCATCTGCACCGCCAAATAATTGGTCGTCATCCTTGCCCCCCAAGAGCAAATCCAATCCTCCCAATCCCCGCAGAGTATCATTTCCTCCAATGCCTCGCAGAGTGTCTGCTTGAGATGTTCCTATCAAACGGTTGTCGCTATCGTTACCAATTCTTACCGCCATGTTTTTTACCTTTTGAGTGAATTAATTGACTGTCAGGCCAGATTATTTGTACTTGATAAATAATCTGTAGCTTCAATTACAGATTCACCGGTAATGATGAGTTTATGATGAGAGATAGGTGAGAAAATTTTAATTGCGTCTAAGATCCCCCCTACCGCTCCTTTTTAAGAGGGGGGAGCAAGATCGTTAAAGAAGATGCAAGCAAGCTACAATCTAAGTCTTTTGAAATACTTGAAGAAGAGTTTTATGGAGTTGAACCCCTCGTATCTGCTATATTTGTTTGGGGGTTGACGCTCCGGAAATTGATGTAGAAGATCGGGCAGTGCGAAATCCTCAGCCTCAGAAATAAAATCATTCCCCTTCTCCCATGTTGGGAGAAGGAGAGCAAGACAGCATCAAATATCAGGCAATTCGATCGCAATTAATCATCCACGGAGTGCCAAATCGATCGACCAACATTGCAAAACGTTCTGCCCAGAATGTTTCTTCCAATGGCATCTGTACTTTCCCGTTTTCTGCTAAAGCGTTAAAGATGCGTTCTGCCTCTACCGGATCGTTGAATTGAAGCGATACGTAAACTCCCTTTGATTCCTCAAACATTTCAGGAGGAGCATCGGAACCCATCAATTCTCGATCGCCCAAACATAGGTGGGCGTGCAGGATTTTATTACCCCATTCAGGCGGCACGTGTTCTGCTGCTGGCGAACCTTCGTAGCGAAGCATTGCTGTGATTTTGCCGCCAAAACATTGCTCGTAAAACTTAAATGCGGCTTCGCATTGACCGTTGAAATTGAGATAAGGACTGACTTGGATTGCGTGTTCCTTGGAGTTTGTACGATAGAACTGATTAGACTTCTCCAAAAAGCGTTCTTCCTGTTCCTTGAGTTCGGGCGTTAATGCTTCACCAAAATCCTCCGTCTCAAACACCGGACGAATTTCAATTTCCGATTCTCCTGGCATCGGATTCGGGCAGCGTTTCACCCAGGAAATAGCTTCTTCCATCGATCGCACTTGCCACAGCCAGAAGCCAGCAACCAGCTCTTTTGTCTCGGTAAATGGTCCGTCAATCGCAGTTCGTGTCGCACCGGAGAAGCGAACTCGCACCCCTTTCGAGCTGGGATGCAATCCCTCACCAGCCAGCATAATGCCCGCTTTCATTAGCTCTTCGTTGTATTTCCCCATCTCGCTCAAAAGCTGTTCGCTAGGCATCACACCCGCTTCAGAATCTGTCGTTGCTTTGACCGTAACCATGACTTTCATAATTCGTTCTCCTTGGGTTTACTATTGGGAAAATGATTCGATCGAGAGGTGAGAAACCGGGTTGATTCGTAAATTTATCGTCAATCGTCTGAGATTTTTCAAATTAACCCGGTTTCTGTGTCAAAGTCCTAATATTTGGGAAATGATTCGATCGAGGAAGGGCAAATAGCATTTGCCCTTACGGATGTGGTTATCGGTGAATTAACTTTCGATCGTGAATACAGCTTTAGAGGTTTCTGGATCGAAGGGGACGGAGCAATGCTCGTGTACGATCTGCCATTTGCCCTGTTTCCGCTGGCACCCAGAGGTGATTCGCATCCACATCTGTGCGCCTGGGCAATCTTTTTCCATCCCTGTGAAGTGAAAAAGCCAGTGCGCGATCGCCAAATCGCCGCTCACGGTGAGTCTGAGGTCTTGCATCTCGATCCCGAAGGAGTCCGGGAAGCAAGGCAGACACTCTTCCCACATACGGCGAAAGGCATCTGCACCTTTGATTTGGAACGGCGGTTTCACATCGAAAATAATGACATCTTGGGCGTAGTTCGCCATGATGCGATCGAGGTCTTTGGCGCAAATTGCATTAGCTGTATCGGCGATGATTTGTCGGATTTGAGCTTCGTCCCGCGTAGTGGTTGCAGTTGTCATAGTGTTAAATCCCG
>JBOFTL010000799.1:0-5121 GCA_051652045.1 Microcoleus sp.
TCGTCCGGGATTTTGCTGTAAATAGTTTGCTGCACGCGATCGTGCAAGAATTTGTAGGAAATTTGGGAACTTGAATTTAGTGAGTCAGAGTTGCTAGAGGTTAATGTTCGATCTGCACTGCGGCTATCGATGGGTGAAATTTTGCAACTTGACGGTACGGGTAAAATTAAGCCTGCTTGCAGTGCTTCCCACAAGATTACTGCCGTGCGATCGGGAGATTCTGAAATCGCTAATGCTAGCATTTCTAAGTCAAAAACGCTGCCCACACAAGATGCTACTTCTAATATTTCTTGGGTGTCTTCAGGCAGTTTGCTGATATTTCTTGCTATCAAATCGGTGGCGCTGCAATCGACAATGCCGACAGCTTTAATGGCTGCACTATCCCAACTCCAGGTATTATTTTCGGTGTCGTAAACTAGCAGGCGATCCGCATACAGGGTTTGCAGAAATTGCGTTAATAAAAAAGGATTGCCTTCGGTTTTGTCAAACAGCAAATCTGCAAGAGGCATACTGTATATTTGATTGTACAGAGCCTCTGCTTCATCGTAGAGAGTTTCTGCCACTAATTGTCGCAAGTGTACCTGTTTTAAAGGTGTGACAGCCATGCTGTTAACTACTGCACCTGCTGCGACAATTTTGTCAATAGTTTTGAGCAAAAAGGGATTGTCATCTGCTTCATTATCTCGATAAGCGCCAACGAGCAATAAATACTTGCAATCCCACTCTGTAATCAGCAGTTCCATGAATTTTAAGGATGCTGAATCGCTCCACTGCATATCATCTAAAAAGATGACAAGCGGGTGCGTTTCGTCGCATAAAACATCTAACAGTCGATCGAACAGTATTTTAAAGCGGTTTTCGTTTTCTACCGCCCCCAATTTGGTGACTGGTGGTTGAGGTCCGATCAATAGTTCAATCTCGGGAACAATGTCTGCAATTACCTTACCTTGCTGCCCGACGGCACGTAAGATTTTTTTTCTCCAAACTTCTATTTTGTCCGGGCTTTCTGTGAGGATACAGTCAATCATTTCGACGAAAGCTTGACTGAAACCTACATAAGGAATATTGGGTTTGAGTTTTTCAAATTTACCCGAAATAAAATATCCCCCTGCTTTGCGAGCGAGTTTGCGGGCTTCACGGGCGATCGAACTTTTGCCATTTCCAGACGCACCGTAAATCATCATTACTTCTTTGTTTCCCTGGCGGCTGCGATCGAACGCTGCCTCCAACCTATCCAATTCTTGTTCTCTACCGTAGAGTTTTTTAGGTAGGGCAAGTAACCTACCTTTGTCGCGCTTACAAATGCGGAAGCTGTCGATTTTGCCATTTTTTTCCAGTTGGCACAGACAAGTTTCTAAGTCAAATTGCAATCCAGCAGCACTTTGATATCTGTCTTCAGCATTCTTTTCTAAAAGTTTCATCACGATTGATGAAATTACTTCAGGAATTTCGCAGTCGATATGATGAGGTGCGATCGGATCTTCTGACAAATGACCGACGATCGTGTCGCTGTCGTTTGGTGAGGCAAAAGGCTGCCTGCCAGTCAGCATTTCGTAGCAGGTAGCACCGAGGGAATAGTAGTCACTGCGGCGATCTACTAATCGATTTGTTCTGCCAGTTTGTTCGGGAGAACAATAGCCGATTGTCCCTTTAATTTCCTGGAGTTCGCAAAACTTGGCACTTTCTACTGTGACGCGAGATGCGAATTTAAATCCGCTGAGTTTGAGCTTTCCGGTTGTGAGGTTGACGGTGATATTTCCCGGTTTAATATCTTTATGTATCAGCGGGATTGTATGTAATTTGGGAAAAATTTTCACGATCGCGATCGCGATGCGCAACACATCTTTGAGATCGAGTTTGCGCAAAGCTATCAATTTTTCCACAGATTGACCGCCGATATCTTGCGATTTGAGAGTTCGATCGCTATTGTCCGGATCGAGGCCGTAGCACTTTAAAGTATGAGGAAAATAAATGTTTTCTACGATACAATATGTTGTATTTAAACCCCAGATTTCTATTGTGCTGTTTTCCGTCGATAACCCTTCAATAGGTGCTTGCTTGCTATCCGGTGCTTGAATCCTTTGTGCGATCGATCTCTTGTTTTTCGATTTAAGCGTTCTTGGGATTTTTTTACTGGAGAGCGTAACAACCATGTGCTTCTCTTAATTCTAAAAATCTAAGTTACTCATATTTATATCTTCTCACGATTAGATATTCTTACAAATCCGGGAAATTACTTAACTTTCTTTGACATTAGTTACTAATTTAATTTAACGATGAATCCGACGGTACAATTACTTACTCGAATCGAATCTAGGTTTTTAATAACAGGCAATAGGGAACAAGTAACAGCTTGTATATCTGTAATTTCCAAAGTCGATCGAGCCAAACCCTGATTGAGTAAGGAATTACCAATTACCAATTCCCCATTCCCCATTCCCCATTCCCCATTCCCCATTCTCCATTCCCCATTCCCCATTCCCCATTCCCCATTCCCCATTCCCCATTCCCCATTCCCATTCCCCATTCCCCATTACCAAAAAATTAATTATTTCCCCTCCTCCAATCTCAAAAAATGCACTAATCCCGACGCTTCTGCTGCCACAATTGTCACCCCATCCGGCGCAACAGCACAAGCTTTCAGCGCGCTATCTCCCCTGAAACTAGCAATTACTTTTCGACTTATCAAATCCCAAACTTTCAGCGTATTGTCATCAGAAACAGAAATCACTTTTGTTCCAGCAGTCGCCACAGATGTTATCGCATCCGTATGACCTGCCAAAGAAAAAGCTTCTTTTCTACTTGCCAAATTCCAAACTTTCAAAGTTGTTTCCCGCCCGCCAGAAACAGCCCATTTACCGTCCGCAGTTACCGCCACAGCATTGATAAAACTTTGATGTCCCTTGAGGGTAAACAACAGATTTTTTCTTAAGGAATTCCAGAGGCAAGCAAAAATATTTTTTTCTGTTCCCAAACTCCAAACTTTCAAAGTTTTGTCCCCCGAAGCTGAAATTAATAGCTTGCCATCTGGCGTTACTGCCACTGCTTTAATCCCGTCAGCATGACCTGAAAATTCTAACAATTCCTCTCCTGTTTCCAAACTCCAAACTTTAATAGTTTTGTCGCCGGAACCGGAAATTGCCATCTTACCGTCAGGCGTCACGGCAACGGAATTTACCCAGTCTTCGTGACCTTTAAAAGTAAAGATTTCTTCCCCTGTTGCTAGATGCCACACTTTGACTGTTTTGTCGCCGGAACCGGAAATGATGCGCTGGCTGTCGGCTGTTAGGGCAATGGTTTTTACCCAATCTTGATGGCCGGGAATCGCGAACAGTTCCTGGCCTGTTGCCAGATGCCAAACTTTGATGCTGTTGTCGCCGGAACCGGAAATGGCTTTAGTACCGTCAGCAGTTACTGCTACTGCGTTTACCCAGTCTCCGTGACCTGCAAAGGATAAATTTTCGTTTCCTGTATCCAAGTGCCAAACTTTGAGGGTCTTATCCGACGAACCAGAAATTATCTGTTTGCCATCCGGCGTCACCGCTACTGCATTCACCGGTGCGATGTGATTGGTAAAAGTAAAAAGTTCTGTTCTGGTTTCTAAATTCCAAACTTTTAGTGTCTTGTCACCAGCGGCGGAAATTACCCGCTTGCCGTCAGGCGTCACTGCTACTGCTTGAACGAAACTGCTGTGAAGTCCTAAAGTAAAAAGTTTTTCCCGCCCTGTCAAACTCCAAACTTTGACAGTACCGTCGTAACTGCCCGAAATAATTTTTTCGCCGTCGGGAGTCACTGCTACTGCTTTTACCCAATCCTGATGACCTGTAAGAGTGAATAGTTCTTTTCCGGTTTCTAAATTCCAGACTTTAATGCTATTGTCGCCGGAACCTGAAATTAACCGCTTGCTATCAGGAGTTACCGCTACTGATTGTACGAAACTGGTATGACTTTTAAAATTAAAAATTATGGCCCCTGTTTGCAAATTCCAAACTTTGATGCTGCCATCCCAAGAACCTGAAATTACTCGCTGGCAATCTGGGGTTACTGTTACTGCTTCTACGGCAAATGTATCGCCTGCAAAGGTAAATATTTCGGTTCCTGTTGCTAAATCCCAAATTTTAATCGTATTGTCCCAAGAACCGGAAATTACTTTAGTGCCGTCGGGGGTTACGGCGACTGCGTTGACATAGGTCAGATGACCTTTGAGGGTAAAAATTTCTTCGCCGGTTTCTAACTGCCAAACTTTGAGAGTGTGGTCGGAGGATGCAGATATTGCTTGTTTCCCATCGGGGGTTATCGCTATCGCTTGCACCCAATCTGTATGTCCGGTAAGAGTGCGCAACAGCCTGCCTCCGGGTGGGGTAAAGCTGGGCGTTAGCGGTCGCAACCAGGGCGTTTTTTGATGCTGTGCTCGTGCTAGCAGTGTTTGGATTTCCGGAATTTGAAAGCACATCAAGCGGGCGATTAGTTGGGGTGCTAGTTGGGTTTTGTCTTTAGCTAAAATGTGGGCGCAAAGTCGGATTGTTTCTTGAATTAATTTAAGGATTTCGGCTTTTTTGTTAGAGTTCAAAACTTTGCTATCGGTCGCTAAATCGTAATCTTCTATCAGTTTTTGTACGCCCGCTACTGCTAGCTTGGATTCAATAAAGTTGTAATCTATTAGCAGGCTGTATAATTTTTCAACGTCAGAAGTTGCGGCTAACTGACTTGGCAGAATTTCCAAACAGCGTGTTTGTTCTGCAGGTGGCATTTTATCTAAATCTTGTGTAAACTCGCTCATAGTTTTGCGGCTGTCTTTACCAAATGTACGCGATCGCTAGCTGCACCCTCGCCTAAAATGTCGATCGGGAATCTTTTTTATCTTTCCTTAGCATGACATATTTAAGGGCTGTTTGCTACGGCAGACCGAGATCGGGTTCGATCGGTTGTTGACAGTTCGCTTGTCGAAGGGTTATATTTCGATCGGAACTCCCGCACCTTTTAAAGTGAGAAAAGCTTCACAGGTACGCTCCATTCCTTTATAATATACCAAAGAGCAAATTATTAATTTTCCAGACAAAATTCATGGATGCGATCGAGTTTTTTGAGTTAAGTGCAGGCAAATGGTTTTCCCAGCGCACC
>JBOFTL010000800.1:0-11393 GCA_051652045.1 Microcoleus sp.
ACACAAACACCGACTCCAACTCCGACGCCAAATCCGACGCCAACTCCAACTCCAACTCCGACTCCCGCGTCATCGGAAACACCAACTCAGACTCCGACGCCAACGCCGACGCCAACAGAAAGCGATTGCATTTGCGAGACGATTTCCCAGCCCAATCTCGATCGCCCCAATCAATTTGACAACACAATCGACGGCAATGGTAGCGGTGAAATTCAGTTGGGTACGCAGGAAAATGATGCTTTTTACGGCAGTCCAAATCAGAATATTTTCGATGGGAATTTAGGCGACGATAATATTTATAGCGGTGAAGGAAACGATATCCTTTACGGCAATCGAGGCAATGATTTTATTGACGGCAATAAGGGAGAAGATATCCTGTTTGGTGGCAAGGGTAACGACATAATTGTTGGCGGTGAAGGTGAAGATATTATCTTCGGAAACAGTGGCAATGATTCGCTACATGGCAAAGAAGATGACGATCTAATTTTTGGCGGTGCGGGTGCCGATTTTATCGATGGCGGAAAGGGCAACGATCTTTCCTTTGGAGGTAAGGGTAATGATACGGCATTCGGCAGTGCGGGCGAGGATATTTTGTACGGAAATTCTGGCAGCGACACTCTGTGCGGGGGTTCGGGAAATGATTTATTAAGCGGGAATCAAAATAGCGATTTGTTAGATGGTTGCGATGGAGATGATACCGTGTTTGGCGGCACCGGTGCCGACACTCTTACTGGTGGCAGTGGCAACGATATTTTGTACGGAGATTTGGGGGATGACAGTTCGATCGGCGGTGCAGGAAATGATACCTTTGTGTTGGCGATCGATCGCGGGTTCGATCTAATTTCTGACTTTACTAAAGGATCGGATGTACTGCAATATCGCGGGGGAAGTGCGGGGGATTTGGCGATAAGCCAAATAACTGATGGCACTTTAATTAGCAAGAGTGTTAATGGGGAAAGAGTAGCACTGTTGTTAGGAATACAAGCAAGTTCGATCGACCTTGCCGATATCACTTTCATTTAAACAGTTTGTGATAGGTATCGAAGGTAGGGACACGGCAATGCCGTGTCCTTGCAAGGATTATTCGATACATGGGCTGATACACAATCCGGGTTTACCATCCCTCTTATTGTCATTGCGTTTCATGTCGCGAAGCTAAACGAAGTGAAGCGATCGCATAGATTCCGGCTAAAAGCAGAAGATTTATCAAGGGATAAGAAACCAGTAGTTAGTATTACATCATCGACCTGCAATCTGCAAACTCATCATAATAGGTTTCCGATCGGGACTGCTTGCGATCGCGGAGGATACGACCTAGCATAATATTAGAGGGATGCAGTAGAAGTTAAGATATATTATCGCACGGGGAGTAATGAGATGGTTAAACTCAAAATCATTTCCGCAGTCATCATACTAATTAGTGCCAGTTGTTCGTTACCTGCAAAAGCACAAAATTCCCCACAAATCGAGGAACAAAATAACTCTGTAGTTCAAATTCCGCCAACGCGCGAACAAATTCTCAATGCTTGCGTTGCCAATCGTGCCGAAACTTTACCCAATCCGTTTCGCGACGTTCCATCAAATCACTGGGCTTATAAAGCTGTTTTGACGATGTATTATTGCGGCGCTTATCGAGAAGCAACACCGCCCGCTTTAATTAAAGAGTTGCTGGAATCAAAAGAAGTCGATCGAACTTTATAATAGTTGGCATCTTCTACCTGCCACAAAAATTGGCTGAAATGTATCACATTTCGCTTCAATGAAACAGCAACCTGCGGTACAATCTGCTAAAATAAACTCACACCTACTACAAAAAACAATGATAACAGCCTCCCCCGGATGGAAACCCCGCCGCTTGCCTAACAGAGATCTAAAATCCCCTATTTCTGCCGAAGAGAAAGCAAAACTCAAAGCAGAAAGTCAAGCGCGGTGGCAGCGCTGTCGCCCGATTTTTGAAAGAGTTAGAGACGAATTGATGGCAACGCACTACAATTGGTACATTGTTATTGACCCCGATAGCGGTGAATACTTTATTGAGAAAGAGCAACTCACTGCTTTTCAAAAGCTGCTAGCAAATCCTCCTCAAAAACTCATGGTTGTTCGCCGCTTGAATGAAACCGGAGTTTGTGGCAGTATCTTATGATTCAAGGTCGGTTTGATGAGCAGACAAATCAAATATTTTTTGAAATAGGTTTGGTAGCTGCTGATGGCGAAGTTATGTTTGCAGATGCACTTCTGGATACAGGTTTCACGGGTTGGCTGGGGATAAACAGTCAAGATTTAAATTTTGACTGGTTGCTTGTAGATGATGAATACCCAATGCAGACTGCGCGGGGAGAAGGTGATTTTAATATTTATATCGGCACCGTACAAATTGACGATCGAGAATTTAATATTCCTGTTGTAGCGGGGGATGAAATCCCAGAAATTCTCATCGGGATGGAATGGCTGAAAACTCAACGGCTGGTGGTAGATTTGGCGGCGGGAATCCTGACTTTGGGGTAAATAAGAGTTTTATTTCATCCCGCTGCCGGGTGCGCAGTGCGCACCTTACAATTACAATAGTGGAACCGAAATATTTAAATAGCGATATAAGATGTAGCACCTTACTACAACTACAATAGTGGAACCGAATATTTAAATAGCGATAAAATATGTAGGGTGCGCAGTGCGCACCTTACAATAGTGAAACCGAAATATCTAAACAATTGCTTCTCGATCGCCCAAATCTTCCCCTAAATAAATTGCTCGAATATCCTCGGGCAAATTTGCCTCTAGATTTTGATATCCTTTGACTAACAAAGCCTTTACCTGCGCGGGCGAAATAGCTTCTCCTTCTGCTTGCAAATAAGCGGCAATTCGAGTTTCACTCCAACGGAAAGTCTGAGCCATCAACACTACTAATCGCGGCAAAGGTGCTAGCAAATCCAAGGCTTGTTTCACGTAACACCACAGAGGAGGTGGCGCTTCTGCTAAAGAGTAATGAATCGTCTCAACAGGTGGCAAATCTGCTTGATTGATGCAGACAGCAGTCATGTTAATCAGCCAGTTTTGCAGGCTGATATTTCCATCCTCAGATTCGGGAATGTCGCTGCGCAAATCTACAGCCCGAAGTTCGTGATAAATGTGTTGCCAAGTTAAAGCAAACAGGTAATCTGCTTGCACCGGCGATCGCACTGAATGGCGAATTAGCGAATAGACAATTTGAGAGTAGCGGCAAAAAATCGCTGTGAAGAATCTACCTCGATCGGGATGGTTTTGAAATAAAGTCAATAATTCCCGATCGCTGTTGTGGAAAAGTTCCCTGACAATGGGGTGGTTGAGTTCGGAAAAATTAGGTGCTTGCACAATTTTTTGGTAATATATTTTGGTGCAGCCCGATCCTACACTATCTGCGGCTAAATTATGCCCGACTATTCCAAAAATCTTCATTCATCCACCCCGACACCAACAACTCCTCAACTGCGGCTTGACAGTGTAAGTTTGAAAACCCCGATCGCCTCAAATTATTTACTAGAAAACATTTCTTTCGCGATCGACAAGGGCGATCGCATTGCCATTGTCGGCCCTTCGGGTGCTGGGAAAACGAGCTTGCTGCGGCTGATAAATCGGCTTACCAGTCCCACCAGCGGCTCGATTTATCTGGAAAATACAGAATACCGCCAAATACCCGCGATCGAATTGCGGCGGCAAGTAACTTTAGTTATGCAAGAATCTAAACTGTTAGGAATGTCGGTACGGGAGGCTCTTTGTTATCCTTTAAAATTGCGGGGGATGAATGCAACAGAAATCCAGGAAAGCATGGCTTGGGCGATCGAACTGCTGCACGTGCCTCAAGAATTGCTCGATCGCACGGAATGGCAACTATCAACAGGTGAAAAACAGCTAGTCGCGATCGCTCGCGGCATTATCTTGCAACCCAAAATCTTGCTGTTAGACGAACCGACATCGGCTCAAGATGCAGGTACAGCAACCCGGATTTTACAAGTATTGACACAGCAATCTGCTAACAGTAAAATCACCATTTTCACGGTCAACCATCAATTAGAATTAGCCGAACAATTTTGCACTCGAGTGTTGCACTTGCAGGCTGGAAAACTGCTGGCAAATTCCCTGTCCGATCGCATAGATTGGGCGCAATTGCGACAAAATATCCTCCAAGCCGAAATCGCAGCCGAACAAGAATGGTAATCGGATAGAATTCAGGATCGAACAAAAAATGCACAAATCCAGTAAATCATACCGAGGGCGATCGAGTCGATCGCCCTCGTTGAGTTTGCCTTAAAAGATGTCAAATAAGTTCGATCGGCATTCTTCCTAACTCGGTTCGTGACTGCCAATTCGCTTACCTTCGCTATCGTAAACTTGCAGCGGAATTTTTGAATTTTCCGCGATCGCCTCCAAAGCTTTTTGCAGTGTTTGCACGTGCTTTTCTACAGCTTGGCGAGTTTTGGGAGCCTTGTTTGTTTCCGCTTGAATGAAAGTTTTTTGCAGCTTCCGCTCGTAATCAGCAGTCATCTGTACGGCAATCAAATCCTTGCTCACAGTATAGTCGCAAATCTTGGGATTGCCTTTGCAAGTTCTATCTAAATCCGTGCGGGCTTTTTGCATATTTCTCTCTTCCCGCAGTCTCAATTCTGCTTGCTGCAACGCATTTTTGTACTGCCCGATTAAAGGCTTAGTTTTTTGCGAATAAGCAGTTGCCGCCGGAACTTGTTCGGCGTAACTCAAAGCGCGACGCCAGTTTTCCGATGCTTTAAACCAGCCGTTTTTATTTTCTAAAACTCTCGCTTCGGCTGCTAAAGTAACTGCTTGAGTGTAAGCTTCTTCAGCAATCCCTTCTACATTTCTGCGCTCGCGGGCTTGCGATAGTTTAGCTTGATATTTGGGAATTAGAACTTGCGCTTGCTCGTGGGATGTCGTGGCTTTGGGAATTGTTGATAGGATGTAGAGGGAATCTTCCCAATGCGTTTGAACTTTTGTCCAACTGTCGGCAGTCTGAGATACTGCTTCGAGGGCTTCGGCAATTTGAGCGATACTTTTGGCCGATCGCAATGTTTTTTCTGCTTTTTGTTCGGCGGTTAAACGGCGGTTTGAACTTGCTAAATTCGTCCCGTATTCTCGCGATTTCCGCTGCGCAAATGGATAAATCGGGCTGCTTTCCGGGATTTCTCCGAGTTGGGCGATCGCGCTTTCCCAAAGTGCTTCTGCTTCTTGCCAGCGCTCTTCAGAAACAGGAGGATTTTGGGTTTTTTGAGCTGCTGATGCGGCGAGTTTAGCAGCATCGATCGCGGAGTTTAAGTTCTGACTTTGCTGTTTGTAACCTTCGAGGGATGTTTGCGCTTCCCCCCGATGAATTGACCACACTGGAATCGGTTCCACAAGAGCGATCGCCTGTTGTAATTGTACTTGCGATTCTTCGGCACTGTTAGCAACTTTTGAAGTTCTCAGAGTCCGCATCGAATTCTCGCTCAACTGTTTGGCATTAGCTAATGCCGTACATTCTCCAATGACGCAAGGGCGGCTCAGCAGGTAATAACCGCCTGCTAAAATCACTGCGGTAGCGCTGATAATTCCCGCTGCTGCCAGTGCTGCAAACGGCGATTGCGGCGATCGCGATTCGACTGTTTCCACTGGTTCCATATCCAGCGGATCGAAGGGATTTTCTGCAATATTTTCCGGGATCGCTGACACTTTAAAAGCAACTGATTCTTCTGCTGTGCTGGCACTTTCTGAAAAATTAGGGAAATTTTCTTTCTCAATTACTCGATCGGACTCGCTAGTTTCGGGTGCTGTCTCCTCTGTGACATTCCCTTCAATTATTGGGAGCGAGAGTTCTGCGGGAGCGCGCTTCTCTTCAGCTTTTTTGGGTGGCAATTCCACTGTTCTTTTTCTTGACAAAACAGGGTTGTTTGCGGTAAAAGAATGGAAAGCATAAGGCTGTTTTTGTCCGGTAATTTTCAAGCAAAGTCCGATTTGTTGAATTGAGTCCGGTTCTATTTCAATAATTGCTGCTTCTAGGACAGCAAAAGTCGGTTTGGCTTTGAGAGCTAAACTGCGGGGATGCTCTCCAACCACCGTTAAAGAATCATCTCGAAACTCGCAACTTATATAAAGCGGCAAATCTTTAAATCCGGCTGCTTGCAAATGTTGCTGCAACTTTACTTCTAGAATTTGTGCTTTGGTTTGCCGCGCTGCTACTGTCATTCTTTCGCTCCTGGGGGTTTGAGATTTGAGATTAGAGATTTTGAATTGGAGATTTGGAGATTAAGTAAGTCGGTACGAAAATTCATAACTATGTCATTGCGAGCGTAACGCAGTGAAGCGAAGCAATCGCAAGGTTTTTATCGACTTAATACTTTGTTACACAGTTCGGTTTATTCGTGCCTACCTACTTAGAGATTGGAGATTTTGAATTGGAGGTTGGGGATTTTGGATTGGGTACTTTACGCATCCCACATTCTATACCTAGGATGCGCACGGCGCACCTGACTGGGGATTGGGTACGTCACGCACCCCGGAGACTTACGCAAGCATTCCATACCTAGGATGCGCACGGCGCACCTGACTGGGGATTGGGTACGTCGCGCACCCCGATCGAGACTTACGCAAGCATTCTATACCTAGGATGCGCACTGCGCACCTTACTACTATAGATATTGTGTCAAACTATATTTTTTGCATAATTCTTACTGGCGTTCAATGGTAGCCAGCAGCGCAGCGGAAACTGGTTGCGGTGGCCTGGGTGTAGTAAACCCGATCGAAATGAACGAAACTGCCATCAGTGCGCCGTACAATGCAAGTGCCTGCTTGCGAGTTGGCATTCCCACCCATTTCGGATTCACCACACCCAAACAAAAAGCCGGCATAGAAAACATAAAAGTTAAAACAAACAAGCTAGACATAATAGCACCTCCAATTCGCCAACAGCACCAGCGAACTATTTATATCTCCAATTAATAGGTCAAAAAATCCGCTAAAAACAGCTACAATTTCTGATTTATAACTTTGGTAATATTGCGACTTTCAAACAATAATTAATTTAATTTAATCTATACCCTGAGATAGTTGTTAAAATATTGATAAGTTTTGAGATATATAGAAAAAATAGCTTAAAATAGACCGGAAAATACTTATTCAAAATATGCAAGTTCGTTTTAACATAGTCAGGCAAAATCAAAACGAGGCTCCCCGCGTTGAGAGTTACACCCTAGAGGTGAAAGAGAGCAATACCATCCTCGACTGCCTCAACACGATCAAGTGGGAACAGGACGGTACTTTAGCTTTTCGCAAAAATTGTCGGAATACAATATGCGGCAGTTGTGCGATGCGAATTAACGGTCGATCGGCCTTGGCTTGCAAAGAAAATGTGGGTAGCGAACTGGACAGATTGCAAAAAATTGCCAGTTCTAGTTCAACCGAATTGCCTGTCAGTACCGTTGGCGAAATTACCGTCGCCCCAATGGGAAATATGCCTGTCATTAAAGATTTGGTAGTCGATATGACCAGTTTTTGGGATAACCTTGAAGCTGTCGATCCCTATATCAGTACCAGCGGGCGATCGATTCCCGAACGCGAATTTTTGCAAACTCCCGAAGAGCGATCGAAACTCGATCGAACAGGCAACTGCATCCTGTGTGGCGCTTGCTATTCTGAGTGCAACGCCCGCGAAGTCAACCCGGAATTTGTCGGACCCCACGCCCTAGCCAAAGCTTACCGGACGATCGCCGATTCCCGCGACACCGAAACCGAAAACAGAATCGAAAAATCCGATCGAGGCACGGAAGGCGTTTGGGGATGCACCCGCTGTTACTACTGCAATTCTGTCTGTCCGATGGAAGTCGCACCGATGGATCGAATTAGTGAAATCAAACAAGAAATACTCGATCGCAAAGACGCGCAAGCCAGCCGCCAAATCCGCCACCGCAAAGTTTTAATCGATCTCGTCAAAGAAGGTGGCTGGATAGACGAGCGCAAATTCGGCATCGAAGTAGTAGGAAATTACTTCCGAGATGTCAAAGGCTTGTTGAGTCTCGGGCCCTTGGGTTTAAGAATGATTGCTCGCGGCAAGTTCCCGCTGTCTTTTGAAAGTTCAGAAGGAACTAAAACTGTGCGAGCTCTCATTGAATCAGTGCAAAATTTGGACAAGCCGGCACACTAAGTAGCTTTCATCCACTGGCTGAAGCTCAGGAGAACTGAGGTTTCAAGTGTTTTTGATCGCGTGAATCAACAGCTTGGCAATTTCCGAAAGTTGCTTTTTGTTGAAAGTTTTGAGTAACAGCTTGACAACGGCCTTCGGTTCTGTTGGTAGTGCTGTTGACTTGGCTGCTGCTGCTGCGGGCTTGGCTGCTGCTGCTGCGGGCTTGGCTGCTGCTGGGGCCGTTGCTGCGGCTTTAGCACCTCCTGCCAAAAGCTGTAAATTTTTACTAGGGGCGATCGACTTGAGTTTCCCCCCTTGCACCAAATCTCCAGCCTCCTTAACTTCCTTGATAATCAGAGGCGCTAAAGCTTTAAAAGAGTTTTTGGAATCTGCTGTAGCAGCTTTAGCGGTTTTGATTAAAGTTTGCCAAGTCGGGATTCCAGTTCCCAACTTGCTGAGTTTGTCGCACACAGCAGCCAACTGCTGGCGAGAAGCAGTCGATTCTTTCTGCTTGAACACCTCCAACATTTCTTTCAGTAACACCATCACTGGAGCCGCAAAATTTGTCGGCGACGCGGTAGCAGTTTTAGCAGCCCCAGTTCCAGCAACTTTGCCTTTCGCCAAATTGTTGAGGTGAGTTTCGAGTTGAGCAAAAACAGGCATCACCTGCTGGACGAGTTTCTCTCCTTCTTCATTCCTCAAACCAAAAGGCCCTTCCAGGCGCGCCAGCAAGTCCTTGAGGGTGTCAACTCCCTTGAGAAATAAGGATTCGGCTGTTTGGTCAACCTGCTTCACCGGCCCGTCCTTGAGCACCTTAAAGCAATCTTCCAAGCGGTGGGCGGTGGTTTTAATACTGTCTAAACTGAGCATTGCCGCGCCACCTTTGACTGAGTGGGCGGCTCGAAACATCTCTTGAACGGATTCGGGGTCTTTCATGGTGGATTTTAAATCCACCAAACCGTTTTCCAGAGTATCGAGGTGTTCCTTAGCTTCCTCTATAAACAAACGCAAAATTCGGTCTTGCTGGTTTGACACAATAGCCCTCCTAACTATTTAAGCACCGCTCCTCGATCGCACCCCTGTTCCCCAAAAACCGGCGAAACCCGGTGAAAGTCTGACTTGCGCTCTACTGCAAGCTCTCATGCAACATTCTATCCTCAACTTATGGCAGACTCCTAAACTGGGTTTCGGGACAGAGGGGTTAACGGATCGGAACGGATAAGTAGAAGGAAGAAGGAAGGCACACACGGATTCTGACACGGATACACGGATGAATTATTTAGTGTGTGTCAGATACTATACAGAATACCGAATCCCGAAGTTGGAAGAAGGAAGATCCTGCAGACAGCAAGTTCTCTGGCGATCGGGTTCTTGCGTTTAATTAAGTGGACTTACCTAGACGAATCCTGAAGCAATCTGGTTTTTTCACCTAAATTGGGGGCTGCAACGAATTATTAAAGTTCCGAGGGCGTATCGGGGGCGACTTCAATTCCCATACCTTGTTTCATCATTTGCTGGGAAGTAATTAAGTCGCTCAATTCATTAACATCAACGCCGATGTTTTGGCAAGCTTGCTTGAGTTCGCGATCGAACTTATTTAAGTCATTGCCGTAGCCGCAAAGTTCGGCTGCTGTGGTGATTCCTTGTTGGGCGTTGGCCTTGGCGCAGTCGATCAGTTCGATGCCTGTGAGGGGTTGGGAGGATGCCATGATTTTGTCAAACTAGAATTTTACGCTCTTTTGTATTTTAAAGAGGGTATTGAGGGCGATCGATCTATCTAAAGGCAGGAAATTAGTTGAGAGTTGAGAGTTGATAGTTAATAGTTGAGGGTCGATTGATAGTTGATAGTTGATAATCGATCGATTGATAGTTGATAGTTGATAGTTGATAGTTGAGGGTCGATCGCTCGATCTTTGTTAATCTGTTTGTTGTCAATTACCAATTCCCAATTCCCAATTCCCAATTCCCAATTACCAATTACCAATTCCCAATTCCCAATTCCCAATTCCCAATTCCCAATTCCCAAATTAAATATCACTTGTCAAGATAAATCGCCAATCGCATTTATCCATTCCGTGACTGATGACACTTGCCGTTGCATTCGGGTAGATTTCTTTAGCTGTCAGCAGCGTCGCTAAATCGTCGTTTGCAGGCACGCAAAACATATGTGCGTAACCCTCTACAGGTACGGGATTTCCTTCTCGTGCTGAACTGCCCCACTGTACGTGCAATAGCGGTAACATTTTTCCGGTACTCTGCAACCTTAAATCCTTAATTCCTCGCAGCGACAGATAGGAAATTTCCCCGCGATGTTCTATTAGTAAAGATTCTAAATTTTTCACGATCGCTGCATCTAAACTGTAGATATTCAGCAGCGCCGTGCAGCGAAATCTTACCAAAGAAAATCGCTCCAAAATCCTCGCTAATCGGTTAGAACTGCGATCTGGATTCATAGAAATAGCATAGCCTCGATCGCACTGAAGAATATTAGCATTAATTGCATGGCTGAGAATTCGCAATGATAAATGTTGGCGCTGGTAGTCGGGATGAACTTTTAAATCGCATAGATACCAAGCAGGATTAACTGTTTCGCCTTGACAATATGGAATTTGACGCAGTATCCCAGCGCCCACAGCAGCAACGCGATTTGCGTCTAAAGCTGCATAATAGTTAACTTCACCCAAACGATCGAAAAAGGCAAAGTAATCATCCCCGTGGTCTAACTGAAAAAAATCATCGCCAAGCGGATAGATTGCAGTTTGTTCGATCGCTACAATTTTCGGTTGAAAATCAGCGCGTTCGACGGGTGTAATGCGGTGAAACTTCATAAATTAAATGCGATCGCAACTTCTCGATAGAAAAAAGATCGGTCTGATTTCAAAAGTTCTGCACTCAACGAATCATCAATTGAGATATGTTCGGACATCACTGCTGCTAAATTAAGATCGCCGTTGAGTCGCCGTCCAATTAAAGCACCACCTGGTTTTAAACAACGGACTGCACTTGCGAGCATTTGATGCAAGTCAGGTAACGGCATCCAATCGGAAATATTGGAAAATTGGATTAGGTCAAATCGATCTAATTCTGCTAGTTCGAGCATTTTTTTAGCAAAAGCACCTTGATGAAGTTTGAGTCTATCGACGCCAAAAGAGCGAATCGCTGTTTGTGCGGGTGCTTGTAAATAAAGAGGAAGTCCATCGGTGAAATTCGAGTAGGAATCGCGCCACACCTGCGTCAAGAAATAATTGGTTTC
>JBOFTL010000801.1:0-3436 GCA_051652045.1 Microcoleus sp.
ATTAGTTGCAACCATGTTTTAGCCTCCTAAAATTGCCTTCACACCTTTAACCAATCTGCGAATCCCTGCGGCGGCGGTTTCAGTTTCCAGAGCACCGTAAGCAACTCGCAAATAACAGCCGCGATCCATACCAAAAGTCGTACCGGGCAGCACGGCTACTCGATATTCGCGAATTAATCGTTCTACCAATTCCATTGTATCGATCTTGGTATCGACTTTCAAGAAAAAGTAAAATGCGCCGCAAGTTGAGGCTATTGTACAGCAATTTTTGAGGTTATTGAGTTCTTTTCCTACGAGTTGCCGGACAGATGCGATCGCTCTTACATAATTATCGCAGTATTCTCGCCCGATTTGCAGTGCTCCCAAGGCGGCATATTGCGAAATTACTGGCGGACAAATTAAGATGGTATCTTGAATTTTTCTTACTGAAACTAGCAAGTGTTCTGGTATTACCATGTACCCGATGCGCCAACTGGCAAAACCGTAGGCTTTGGAAAGGCTAAACAGAGAAATTGTGTATTCGCTGCTGTCGGAAAATGATGCGGGAGAACAGTGTTTGACGCCATCGTAGGTAAAGTATTCGTAGGCTTCGTCGCTGATGTGATAAATGTTGTGTTGGCGGCAAATTTCGTTAACTTCTCGCAATGCTTCTGGGGGGTAAACTGCGCCTGTAGGATTGTTGGGGGAAATGGTAACAATGGCGCGGGTTTTGGAAGTAATTGCTTGTTTTATGGCATCGATATTTAACTGGTAGTTTTCATCAGTTTCTACTATCACCGGGCGGCAGTTTGCC
Source organism: Microcoleus sp. (assembly GCA_051652045.1). GTDB lineage: Bacteria > Cyanobacteriota > Cyanobacteriia > Cyanobacteriales > Microcoleaceae > Microcoleus. The sequence goes on from JBOFTL010000801.1 coordinate 794, forward strand.
ATGATTACTGCCATTTCGTGATTGAAGTAATAAGGAGATTGGATGATGATTTCATCACCGACATTAGTAATGGCGAGAATGGCGTTAGTAAATCCCATATTGCTGCCGGCGGTAACGACAATACAGTTTTTTTCGTTAATTTCTATGTTATTATCTGCCTTAAGTTTGGCTGCGATCGCTTCCTGAAGCGCGGGAATTCCTTCAACAGCTTTGTATTTGTGATTGTCGGGATTTTCCAGAAATTCAGAAATTTTGGCAAATGCTTCTGTTGGGGGATTGTAATAAACTACACCTTGCCCTAAAGATATCGTACCGGGATTTTGGCGGATTAATTCGCCGACAACTGGAATGATGGGCGACTGTACCGATTGCATTCGGGTAGGGTTAATTTCCATGTTAATTGTTTGCTAATTCAACTCGGCATCCACATCATCCTATTTTAACCAATTAGCGCGATCGATCTTAATTTATTGGCAAAGTACGGGTTATTACGTCCGGTTGTATCGATATTTTAATAATATATAGCAGTTAAAATTCAGGTCAAACCATCAGTCCGGCAGGGGTTTAAACCCCTGCCTCATAGCGAAAGTCGGTTAAAACCGACTGTAGATTTTAGATTTTAGATTTTAGATTTTAGATTGGTAATTATTGATTTGAGATTGGAGATATGAGATTAAAAGTGGAGGATTTAAGAAGTTTATTTAATCGACTCTTCAGTCGTCTTTAGACGACTTTCGCTATGAGACAGGGAATTGATTCCCTGTCGGACTGTCGGACTGACAAACAATATCAGTACAACATTAAATCTTAATTTGACACCAACGAGCCTTTCTACATTCCAACCTGATATAATAAAAAAAGTCTGTCGGGTGCGATCGCATTTCCTAATTCCTCACCAATTACCTCGAAATCCCAACATGATGATACCTCTCGATGCGATTATCGGCGCGATTACCAGCATCGCCAATCCTATAATTAAAGATAAGTTTCAGCGCAGCGAAACAGTCATCAAATTACTCAAAAAATTTAACCTCGACCCCGAACATCCGCTACCGGATTTTAGCAGCGTTTACGCCTATACGTTAGTAGAATACGGCATCGGCAAACCCAAACCTATTTTAGAACTGTTTCGGGAAGAAACAATTAAACAAGCTTTCCGCCAAGCATTCGATCGCAATTCTCCGGCTATTTTGCTCAAACAAGGAGAAGATTTTCTCGCCGCCTATGCTTTGGGTGATGAAATTAAAGATTTAGGGATTGATATTCGGCGCGAATTTGCTGCTTTTTCCGCAGTTTTTATCGCCGTTACCAAACGCAGCCGCAATCCGAAAGAAGTTTTGGCGAACCATCAGATTGATTCAGTAAACAAACAAATTGTAGCACTTCACGAAAGGCTCGATCGACTGCCAACTCTCGAAGGAATGCGGGCGGAAATGGCGCGGCTGGCTGTGGAAATTCACCCGGCTTTACCAGCAGGAAATGAAGCGGCGGTAAAATCCCAAGAGTTTGCTTTAGCGCAGCAGATGCGCGGTTGGTTTGAAATATTGGGCTACGATTTTGAGGCGTATCAAGTTTGGGAAGATAACTATTTTGAATGGATTATTCGGATTCCGGTGAGGCGGGGTAGGTTCGATCGCATTTTGATTCGCGGTATGGCGGGAGAAGCGGGAATTCAAGATGTTGGGGCGCTGAGACAGTCGGTAAAAACGCAAAAAACCGATGAAGGTTGGTTGGTGACATCCCGCCGGATTTCTAAAGCCGCCCGCAAGGAAGTTGACAAACCAGAAAATCGCCATCTCGATTGTTATACGTTTGACGAATTGATTGATGTGGATGCTGATTTTAGCGGCTACATTGAATGGTTGGAAAATGAAGTTAAGCGCCGAAAAATTGATGGTAAATACGTGCCTCTCGGCTGTACGAAAGCTGAGTTAGATGCTGTTAACAAGCGGCAAATTGATGCCAGTTATTACGGTGAAGAGGATGGCTGGATTGACGGTTATATCGACTTGTGGATGGACGATCCGGCGAAGGAACACATCTCAGTTTTGGGCGAATTCGGGACGGGGAAAACTTGGTTTGCTTTTCACTATGCTTGGACGGCTTTGCAGCGCTACCAACAGGCAAAACAAAAAGGAACTCAACGGCCTCGCTTGCCTTTAATTATCACTTTGCGCGACTATGCAAAAGCTTTGAATGTTGAAAATGTTTTGGCTGGTTTCTTCTTTACTCAGCACAATATCCGACTGAATAGCGAAGTGTTCGACCAACTGAATCGGATGGGTAAGTTGCTGTTGATTTTTGACGGATTTGATGAAATGGCCGCGAAGTGCGATCGACAGCAAACAATTAACAACTTCTGGGAACTAGCAAAAGTAATTGTTCCCGGTGCAAAAGTCATCTTAACCTGTCGCACAGAACACTTTCCCGAAGCCAAAGAAGGACGCGCTTTATTGAATGCGGAATTAAAAGCCTCGACTGCCAATCTCAGCGGAGAAACGCCGCAGTTTGAAGTATTGGAATTGGCAGCATTTGACGACGACCAAATCCGTCAAGTATTGTCTCACCAAGCCGATGCCGAAACTGTGGCACAGGTGATGAACAATCCACAATTATTGGATTTAGCACGGCGGCCGGTGATGG
>JBOFTL010000802.1:0-3511 GCA_051652045.1 Microcoleus sp.
AGTTCGCTTAGAACAGTTCTGATAAAATTAATAAAAATCAATTTGTTGTAACAGAGGGCTTTGAATCCATGACTCCTTCACTCGCCAATTTTTTGTACAGCCTGCTGGCGGGCGCTCTAATCGTACTGGTTCCAGCAACCGTCGGGCTCATCTTCATCAGCCAAAAAGATAAAATCAAGCGGATCTAACAACTCTGCGGGGCTTCGCATTCGGAACGAGAGTCTATTCAACAGCCGCATCTGCATTCCCCCATTGGCGAAACCTCAGCAACAGCAACTCGGAAAATCCAATTTTTGAGGGATGCCAAGCTGAGGTTTTTTCCCGTTACACTCAAGATTGTTGAGGTCATTTCCCAAGCCGCAACCCTGGCAAGAGGTCGATCCAGAAAGAGCGATGCGGATATGGAACTTAATTACAGAGGCAATATCTAAAATCGCTAGTATAAAACAAACATAGGAGAGAGGGTAATGGTCAACTTAGGATTAAACTGGAGCAGCTTGCTGGGCATCATCCTAGCAGTAGCTGGGGCGGGGCTGTACTTTCTGCGATCGTGGCGTCCCAAATTAGCCCGAGATCACGATATTTTCTTTGCAGCAGTCGGCTTGCTGTGCGGCGGCATTTTGTTATTTCAAGGCTGGCGGCTGGACCCGATTCTGGCATTCGGTCAATTTTTGCTTACTGGTGCAGCAATATTTTTTGCAGCCGAAAGCATCAAACTGCGGGGTGCGACAACAGCCCAAGCCAAAAATCGCGCCCAATACATAGATGAAGACAGACCCGTCAGCAATGCTTACGCTTACGACGGCTACGATTACGATAATGAAGTAGAACGCATCGAACCAGAGGAAGACTACCCGCAGCGTCCCCGGATTAGAGGAAGTCAAGACTACCGTTCCTCGCGGGAAGCTTACGACGACGAACCCCGCCGCCGCCCCTCGGGCCGCAGCAGCAATAACACGTCCGATCGCGAACCGTCAGAACGCCCGTCCCGCAAGCGTTCTTCTCGATCTGACTCCCCCGCAGCCCCTCCTCGGGACAACTGGAATGTTTCCGACGAGCCCGAAGAAAGACCGGTGCGCAGCCGCAACGGCCGCCCCCCAACTTCGGAAAATCCCAATCCCGATGCACCGGCGAGAAAGAAAAAAAACCGTCCCCCAGAAGCATCCAGGTCCCGGTCTACCAGTCGCGACGTAGATGCACCGCCTTCAGATTATGTAGAATACCGACCGGTAGAATATCCCGAAGACCAACCAGAAAATTCGACCGATTTCAACAAATAAGTGCGGGGGTATAGCAATCCTTACAGGAGTCGTAAATTTTTTACCCCACCCCAACCCTCCCCTTACTAAGGGGAGGGAGTAAGAGACTGGTTTCACAAATGATTTAGGCTTGCTATATAGATACAAAGCAATCGGTTTGTTTGTATTTACCCCGACTTCAAGTCGAAAATTGAGTGACGGCCAACTAATAGCATCAATCTCCAATCTAAAATCTAAAATCTAAAATCTAAAATCGCTAAATTGGGAACATAACCCTCAAGTTTAAAATCTAAAATCTAAAATCTAAAATCTAAAATTCCCAATATGTCACTCCTGGAAATAGGCGATCCAGCTCCTTGGTTTTCCATGCCTTCTACCAATAATGCCTTGTTTCATTTTTCGACAGTGGCAGGTCGGCGAAATATACTATTTTTCTGTGCCAGTACGGCTTTTCCCCAAACTCTAACTATTCTGAAAAATTTTCAAGCCCTGGCCGAGGAATTCCAAAACTTGCAAGTAAATCTGTTCGGAGTGAGTGTCGATCCCGCAGACAAAGAACAAAACAAACCGACAGCAATAGCTCCGTCATTCATCTTTTTCTGGGATTTAGAGAAGACGCTCAGCCAACAATACGGCGTTTGCCGGGATGTAGAAGAAAACGGCATTGAGGGAGTCCACTATGCCCCTCAAACTTTTATTCTCAACGAAAACCTGCAAATAATTAATATTATTCCGATGGGCGATCCTCAGCAACACGTCCAACAAGTGTGGGATTTTGTCAAAAATTTGCCTTCCTTTGAAGAAGCCAAACCCGCTACCCGTCACGCGCCCGTGCTAGTAATTCCTAACGTTTTGGACAAAGATTATTGTCGCTTTTTGATCGATATGTACAAAACTAACGGTGGCAGTCCCTCGGGTTTTATGAGGCAAGTAGGCGGAAAAACAGTCGGTCTGTTCGACGATAATTTTAAGAAACGTCGGGATTTCTTTATTGAAGAGCCGAAGTTGCAGCGGCAATTAAATTCGATTATTTTACGTCGGGTAAAGCCGGAAGTAGAAAAATCTTTTCAGTTTACGATTACTAGATTTGAGCGGTATTTGGTAGGCTGTTACGATGCCGAAAGCGGCGGTTTTTTTCGACCGCACCGCGACAATACTAGCAAAGGTACGATGCACCGCAGATTTGCGATGACGCTCAACTTGAATGTGGGGGAATATACGGGGGGATTTTTGCGGTTTCCTGAGTACGCACCGCACGGTTATAAAGGGGAGTCAGGAACTGCGATTATTTTTTCCTGTTCTCTGCTGCACGAAGCGACACCGGTGATTAGTGGCGAACGTTTTGCTCTGCTGTCATTTTTCTACGGAAATGAAGATGCTAAGGTGCGAGAAGCGAATTTTAAGTATTTGGCTGACGCGGCGGAATCAGTTAATAGTTGAAAGTTGAAAGTTGAAAGTTGAAAGTTGAGAGTTGAGAGTTGAGAGTTAACAATTGACAGTTAACAATTGACAGTTAACAATTAACAATTAACAATTGACAATTGAGAGTTGAAAGTTAACAATTGAGAGTTGAGAGTAGTTTTTCTGCTGACTGATGACTGATGACAGCAAGGTTTTTCTGAGACGACTTCCTCAAAGCCGACAGCTTGTTGCTGGAATCTCTACCGTTGATTTTTCAATCCCGCTGTGCAAGCCCTAAAATAATAACAGGCAGTAATTAGTGGTTGGCAAGTAAACCCGATCGCTGCCTATCCGATCGCCCAATCTCCATCGATCGCCATGAATTTCAAGCTTCTAAGTTTAGCAGTATCAGCAATCCTAGCAGTTGGATCGGCAAGTAGCGCCACTGCGGTTGAAACCGCCTCCCAAGCGCGGCAGCAGCCCGATTTAACAGAATTTAAGTCCGCGTCTTCCCCAGGTGCGATCGCCCAAAATGCCTCAGAACAAACGAATATTCGCGTCTACGAACGAGCCAGTCCGGCCGTTGTTACCGTCGATACAGACAAATCTAACGGCAGCGGTACGATTATCAGCCCCGACGGCATGGTGTTAACTAACGCCCACGTTGTGGCTGGTGGCGGTACCGTAAATGTAATTCTGTCAGATGGCAGAAAACTGCCGGCCGATGTTGTCGGATTCGGTACGGACGGTTTGGATTTAGCCGTAGTTAAAATTCGCGGTCAAAACAACTTGCCCACGATTCCTCTAGCCAGTCCCGGTTCGGTGAAAGTCGGACAGCAAGCATTCGCGAT
>JBOFTL010000803.1:0-5767 GCA_051652045.1 Microcoleus sp.
TAATTCTGAATCTTCTTCAAGAACGTGAACGGATTCGATCCACTTCATCCAGCGGGGCATTTGCTCTAAATCAGACCAAAGTTCCCAGGCTAATTCGATGGGAATTTCCACTTCTACTTGTACGCTGTGTTCTAACCAAGCAGTCATGGGGTTTTAGATTTTAGATTTTAGATTTTAGATTTTAGATTTTTTGATTGGCAATTTTTCGATCGTGTTTTTAGTCATCAGCCATGAATTTTTTTGATTTTTAATTGTGTTTTTAGTTATCAGTCAGGAAACTTGGGATTTTCGATTGTGGTTTTAGTTCACAGTAAAACAACTTTCGATTCTCATTTTTTTCATCAGTCATCAGTCATTTAACTAATCACTAATAACTGATGACTGATGACTGATGACTGATGACTAATGACTGTTTGCCAAGATTACCTCAGCGGCTTGATGCCCGGAAATTGTCGCTCCTTCCATACTGTCGATGTAGTCTTGCTGAGTGTAACTTCCTGCTAAAAAGAAGTTAGCCACAGGCGTTTTTTGAGCGGGACGGTAGACATCCATTCCCGGTGCTTCGCGGTACAAAGATTGAGCGAGTTTAACTACACCGTACCAAGTCATGTTTAGTTCCCGCGCTGAGGGAAATAAATCTCGAACTTGCTTGAGTACGTGTTGGGCGATCTCCTCATTACTCTTTTTGATAAACGGATCTCCCGGCGTCAGCACCAACTGCAACAGCGAACCTTGTCCTTCTTTATAATAATCCTTCGGACTAGCTAGCGCCAAATCGGCAAAACAAGAAAAATCGGCATCTGCTGAATATAGCAAATTATCGATACCTGCAGCGTGGCTCAACTGTTTGCGTTTGGCTTCGTCTTCTAGTTCAGTTACCCAACCGTCGAATCGCAATTGTACTGTAGCGACTGGTACTGCATCTAATTTATAAATGTTGTCAAATTCCGACCATTTGCGCCAAGCTGGAGGCAATATTTTCTGAATTCCCGGCACGTCTAAGGCGAAGAGATAAGCATCGGCGGTAATCATTTCTTCGGTTTCGCCGCTGGCTACTGCTATGCCGGTGACTCGGGTTTCTGCGTCTCCTTCAAACTGAATTTCTCGCACTCTACGCCGCGTGTGAATTTTGGCTCCTTTACTTTCTAAATATTCGACGATCGGCCTGTGCAAATATTCATTAGGAGAACCTGCCAGCATCCTCATTACTGATGCTTCAGTTTTTGATGCAAAGAATTGAAATATTGTCAGCATACACCGGGCGGAAATATTTTCAGTGTCAATAAATCCCAGGGCGTAGGCGATCGGATTCCACATTCTTTTGAGAGAATTTTGGTTGCCACCGTGGCTGCGGAACCAGTCAGCAAAGCTGATTTTATCCAAATCGCGGATGGTTTTCATCGCTCCATCAAAGTCTATCAAACCTCGGACGATCGGGCTCGTTCCCAGGGCGATCGAATTTTGAATTTTGTCTTGTAGAGATAGTTGGGATGTAGTGAAAAACGCCTTCAAACCGTGAAACGGAGCACCGATGGGAAAGCGAAAATCCAAACAACCTGTTTCGCCGCCTCGATTGATAAAAGTGTGGGTATGTTCTTTGAGGAGCAAATCGTTAAATGCTCCTACTTTTTTCATCAGGGCAAATAAGTTATAATAACAGCCGAAGAAGACGTGCAAGCCCATTTCTACGTGATTGCCGTCCGGATCTACCCAACTGCCGACTTTGCCACCGACAAAGGGGCGAGATTCAAAAATTTCTACTTGATGACCTGCATCTACTAAATCTACTGCTGCAGTCATCCCGGCCAATCCTGCACCTGCGATCGCAACCCGCATTTGACTATTCCTTTTCTGTATTTTTACAATTTTTAACAAAGTTTATAATATCATACATATTAAATTTCGTAAATCCCGATCGCTACTTGTATCGCCCTCTGAATTCTTGCCAAAGACAGCACTAATTTCACCGTAAGGGCCTTGTTCTAGGAAAGTCTTTTGGACTGCTAGAATTTGCTCGCACACGGCCAGCGAATCAGATTCTAAGCCTCCTTCACCAGCAGGAATCAAAACCCGAGTCGGAGTTTCGCCTCCTCTCAAATCACTTGTAAAAGGGACAATCAGTACAGTACGACTCAATTCATTCCGGCTATCGATGGAAACGACAGTAACAGGGCGTTTTTTGGTATCTCCGATCGTTCGCAAAGCTCTAACAAGATAAACTTCGCCTTGTCGCGGATAAGTTTCTGTCATGCTATCACAGACCTTCCTCTATTAAAATTTCTTCCATTTGTGACTGGGCAAATGTTGCCCAGTCTTCCTCAAACTCAATATCTTCTTGACTGCGATTTTGATAAAACTTACGCAACTTATCTTCGATTTGCTTAGCATACCACAGACGGAGAGCTTGTTCGATCGCCTCCGTCCAATTATCAGTAAGTTGTTCGATTTTTTCCGCAAATTCGGCATCAAGAGCCACCAACACTTCGCGCTTCTGAGTAGAATTTGACATCGCAACAAATCTCCTTAATAACTAACATTGCCGGGTGCGCAATGCGCACCTTACTTAACCTTGTAGGGTGCGCACTGCGCACCTTACTATCTTTACTTCCTTCTTCCCTTTTCCCTCTTCCTTCTTCCCTCTTCCCTCTTCCCTCTTCCTTCTTCCCTCTTCCTTCTTCCTTCTTCCTTCTTCCTTCTTCCTTCTTCCTTCTTCCTTCTTCCTTCTTCCCTTTTCCTTCTTCCTAAAATCCACTATGGCTAGTACATTGCCCGCAGCCAAACCCCCATCCGCTGCATCCGCTGCAAAATCCGCTACCCTTCTGCCTTCGTTCAAAACATCGGCATCAATTGCAGCGGTCCGAGTCCCAAATCTTTAGCCGACATCCACCGCACCTCATATAAAGCAATCATATCCTTAAATTGAGGCTGACCGCGAGAAGCACCCATCAATCCTTTAGCAATAATCAAACCGCACCAACCCTTCGTTGATTTACAGCGGCGTTCCCACTTTTTGCGCGCCTCTTGATGGACGGGATCGCCTTCAATAAACTCCCCAAATAAATACAGTTCCCCGTTCAAAGCTTGCAAAATACCCAAATCGTATTGCTCCTCATCAAACGGATCTTCACCCGGATTAAAACAGATTGCTTTCACTCCGCCAGCATCCTTCAAATCCTGAATCATCGTTTTTGCTTTTGGATTTGAAGTTTGAATCAAAACCACGGGAAGACCTTCTCCCGTTGCCCTGATTTCGTCTTCTGCTCCTTGGTGAAACTGAGCGTTTAAACGCAGAAATTCTACTGCTTCCCAAGGTACTACCCCAAGACTTAAAAACGAATTTTGCGGTACCCAATCGTCCCGCAGCAGCGGCATTTCAAATTCACTATCATCATCATCATCCTCGTCGTCGAGCATTTCCCACAATTCATCCGCCACTTCAGGCATTGTCGAAACTTTAACCGATACCTGTTGGTTTGTGCCGTCAGCTTGGGGAACGGGAATGCGGTAACGACTGTTGAGACTGGGGAACATATCTCCAGCAAATTTGCGGCGGCTGTTGCGGAAAAAGCGATGAAATGCTTCGAGAGCGACTAACATCGTGAGAGCTTCTTCATCATAAATAATCGATCGCAAGCCTTCTAAAGGATGCAAGTTGCCAAAATTCGGTTCGATTGCCGAAGGTGGTAAATCGGCTAAGTCGATTTCATCATCGCCATCATCAATATCGTCCGCACTTTCAAAGGTGAGAAACAAACAATCTTGACCTAAAAAAGCTTGCTCTAGATCTTCAAAAGAGCGATCGTTTACCACTCGCTCGCGAAACAATTTTAAAGATTCTAAAGAACGATAGAGCAAAACTCCATAATCCATTCTACCCCGCCCCAATATAGAAACGTAGAGGCTGGCAATATCCCATTGATTGATTTCAAGAGAAATAATTTGGTGTTCGCCCAACATCTCCCACGGCGCATCTTGCCAAATTTGAGCGGCTTTCGTCATTAAAACTTCAGCATATTCTGGAGGTAAAGAGGGCGGTCGATTGACCGCTACTTCTTGCATTCCCCGAAATATTTCATCAATTAGTGGCAATTCCGGCACGTAGTCGATCGCGATGCCTAAATCTTGCAGTACGCCTCGCAGGTAAAATTGAATTTCGCGGTTTTTGACTACTATTTTTTGGGGGCGAACTGCTGGGGTCGGACTTTGGGGGTGTTCCATCGCGCGCAGCAGAGCTCGGACGATCGCCTCTGGACCCGCGTCTGGGCCCACGACATCCATCGCCCTGACAACCCCTTCGGAACCGTCTACCCAAAGGATGCACTCACCCCCAGCTTCTGACTCGTCTTCTACCATTGGATGCGAGTCAGCATTAGCCAATGGTCTGCGGTCGCCTTCCCACACGCTGGGAATTTGAGGCAATTTTTGGAGTCGGCGAAGAGTAGAGCGATTCAGCGCTGCCATAGAATAAGCCTGTTGAGTTAAGCATTTATGCGGTGCCGATCGGTCAACCGCTGCTTTTTCATCATAAACCTTTTGACATTGTTCTTGCCATTTTCAAAGCTGGAATTTTTGTTGGGCTTCATTGTACAGGTGCATAGCTAAATCGCGAACAATTTCTTCTTTTTCAAATTCAGTTCCAAACTTTTGTTGCGCAGTAGCGATGCAAAGTTTCATCAAATCGGCTGCAGTCTCGATATGCAGAACCATCGCTTGTTGCTTTGGGTCTAAAGTTACCTCTAATTCTTCAAGTATTTCTGCGGATTGACAGTTGGCAGATTCCCCTAACATGGCGGTGATTCTTTCCTGCTTTTTTCTCTGGACTTCTTCGGCAAAACCCGAAGCAACGATCCCGGCAGGTAAAGCAAACATTCCAATTCCTAGAAATGCTAAAATCGATCCTAAAAATCTTCCCAGAGGAGTGATCGGATAAATATCGCCGTAACCGACGGTAGTTAAAGTCACAACCCCCCACCACATCGCATCGGGGATGCTGCCAAAACCTTTGGGATTCGCCTCCGACTCGACAAAATACATGATGCTAGATGCAAAAATTAATAAAATAAATACTGCAAATGCAGTAGCCAGCAGCTCTTCTTGTTTCGCGTACAACACTATCCCCAAAGTCCGCACCGACTCGGAATACCTGCTAATTTTTAACAAGCGCAACAAACGCAGTAGGGCGATTAAGTTAACAATGCTTAAGCTGGGAAACAGTATCAATAAATAAAACGGCAATATTGAAACTAAATCGATAATACTTAGTGGAGTGAGAGCGTATTTAATTCTACCCCAAATGGGGTGTGCGTAGCGGCTGTCAACCGTACAAACCCACATCCTCAAACCATATTCTAGGGTAAACAGTAGTGAAGATATAATTTCTATCTCTTCAACAATTAGCCTGTGTTCTGGCGATAGTGGTGCCGTGGCAGCAATAAAAGCTGCAATATTTAAAAGGATCAAAAATACGATCGCGATCTCGTCAGCAAAACACCATAAATTCTTGCTGTCTGAAGTTTCCAAAATTGTGTAGATTTTCCGTTTTAGTTGTTGGCGCATCTGATGGACTCCTGAAAAAAAAATCGGGGATTTCCGATCTGGGGCTGACACAATTGTTACAAGTCGATCGGTTCGTTACCCTTTTTGCGATCTAAAATAAAACTCGGTTGGCCGATCGTCAGTTAGTGTAGCATTAGTATTTCACATTTCATTAGTTTGTAACTTCGTAGTGCGGACTTTAGTCCGCACTACAAATCTTTTTTGTTAGAGT
>JBOFTL010000804.1:0-3502 GCA_051652045.1 Microcoleus sp.
AGGGAAGAGGGGGATAGGGGGAGAATTTTTTTCCCTTTTCTCTCGATAGAGGTAGAAACCGGGTTTTTGGTAAAAATCCTGCATCAAGCCTGCAATCCCGATACAAACCCGGTTTCTGAGGGGTTAAGGTACTTCCCACAGTCAGAAATTGAGGTAGAAACCGGGTTTTTGGTAAAAATCCTGCATCAAGCCTGCAATCCCGATACAAACCCGGTTTCTGAGGGATTAAGGTACTTCCAATCGAAACCCGGTTTCTTCGATCGAAAATTTACCAGCTCTCTGTAAATGAATGTTACAAACAAAGAAGCAAAGTCACATCAGGAGAATCAGCCTTGGTACTCTTCAGTTCTGAAATTAAGTCCAGCCAGCAGCAAAACCTCACTACTATAGACGGTTTTGCCAGCCGCCACATCGGCCCGACACCGGATGAAATCCAGCAAATGCTAGAAGTTTTAGGACTTTCTAGCCTCGATAACTTGATTGACAAAACAGTTCCGGCGGCGATTCGCATCCAGCAACCCCTACAACTTTTGCCCCCGAAAAGCGAGTACGCTGCTTTAGCCGAATTACGAGAAATTGCCAGCAAAAATCAGGTATTTCGATCGTACATCGGCATGGGATATCACGATTGCATTACGCCTCCCGTCATCCAGCGGAATATTTTAGAAAATCCCGGTTGGTACACGGCGTACACTCCCTACCAAGCTGAAATTGCGCAAGGGCGTTTGGAAGCTTTGCTAAATTTTCAAACGATGATTATTGACCTCACCGGTTTGGAAATTGCTAACGCTTCTTTGCTGGATGAAGGAACGGCGGCGGCGGAAGCAATGGCGGTGAGTTACGGCGCCAGCAAAAATAAAGCAAAAGCATTTTTTGTATCTCAAGATTGCCACCCGCAAACTGTGGAAGTAGTGCAAACTCGCGCTAAGCCGCTGGGAATAGAAATCATTTTAGGAAACCACCAAACTTTTGAATTTAACATTCCAATTTTTGGCGCATTGTTGCAATATCCCGCCACCGACGGCGCAATTTACGACTATACAGATTTTATTCGATCGGCCCACGAAAACGGTGCATTAGTAACAGTTGCCGCCGACATTTTAAGCCTGTGCCTCCTCAAACCCCCCGGCGAATTCGGTGCTGATATTGCGGTAGGAAGCACGCAGCGCTTCGGAGTACCGATGGGATTCGGAGGACCTCACGCAGCTTATTTCGCCACGCGAGAAGAGTTTAAACGGCAAGTTCCGGGACGCATTGTCGGCGTTTCTAAAGATGCTAACGGCAAGTCAGCTTTGCGTTTGGCTTTGCAAACTCGCGAACAGCACATCCGGCGCGAAAAAGCAACTAGCAATATTTGTACCGCTCAAGTTTTGCTAGCAGTAATGGCAAGTATGTATGCTGTTTATCACGGGCCGGAAGGACTCAAACAAATTGCCGAACAAGTGCGCAGTTTAACTGCAATTTTGGCCGCAGGTTTGATCGGTTTGGGTTACAAAATTCCTTCTCAACCTTTCTTCGATACTCTGCGCATAGAATTGGGAGATAAACCGCTTGATGAACTTCTAGCAGCAGCTAAAGCGCGCCAAGTTGATTTGCGAGTTTTTGATGCTAAAACAGTGGGTATCAGTTTGGATGAAACTGTGACTGCTGAAGATGTGAAAGAGTTGTGGAAAATGTTTGCTCGATCGGGCGATTACTTCCCAGATGAAGGGCAAAAAGTGCTGAATTTGCCGATCGATGCTGGGGCTTTAAATTCATTTTTAACGCTGCCAGAATTTTGCGATCGCGCGAGCAATTACCTGACCCATCCGGTATTTAACAGCTACCATTCCGAAACCGAATTATTGCGCTACATTCACCGTTTAGAAACCAAGGATTTATCGCTGAATACCTCGATGATTCCGTTAGGTTCCTGCACGATGAAATTGAATGCCACTGCGGAAATGGTGCCGGTGACTTGGCCAGAATTTGGCAAGATCCATCCCTTCGCACCGCGCGATCGCACTCGCGGCTATCAAATGATGTTCGTGCAGTTAGAACAGTGGCTGGCAGAAATTACCGGATTTGCGGGCATTTCTTTGCAGCCGAATGCAGGTTCTCAAGGTGAATATGCGGGATTGTTAGTAATTCGTCAATACCACGAACATCGGGGTGAATCTCATCGGAATATCTGTTTGATTCCCCAATCCGCCCACGGTACGAATCCAGCTAGCGCTGTAATGGCGGGGATGAAAGTAGTTGCGATCGACTGCGATTCCCAAGGCAATATTGATGTCGCTGATTTGCAGAAAAAAGCGGAAAAGCACAAAAATGAATTAGCTGCTTTGATGGTGACATATCCATCTACCCACGGCGTTTTTGAGGAGGAAATTAAGGAAATTTGCGACATAGTTCACAACTGCGGCGGACAGGTTTATATGGACGGCGCAAATATGAACGCTCAAGTCGGATTGTGCCGCCCCGGCGATTTTGGTGCCGATGTTTGTCACTTGAATTTGCACAAAACATTCTGCATTCCCCACGGCGGCGGCGGGCCGGGAATGGGTCCGATCGGCGTTGCATCGCATCTAGTACCTTTCTTGCCAAATCAATCCCTAGAACCGGAACAACAACAAACAACATCAGTTGGTGCTGTTTCCGCCGCCCCTTGGGGAAGTGCCAGCATTTTAACTATTTCTTGGATGTACGTGCGGATGATGGGAGGAGTTGGTTTAACCGAGGCAACAAAAGTAGCAATTCTTAATGCAAATTACATTGCCAAACGGTTAGAATCGTATTATCCAGTTTTGTACAAAGGGAAAGCAGGTTTAGTAGCGCACGAGTGCATTTTAGACTTGCGATCGCTCAAAAAATCTGCCGGGATTGAAGTCGAAGATATTGCCAAGCGGCTGATGGATTACGGCTATCACGCGCCGACAGTTTCCTGGCCCGTCGCGGGGACGGTAATGGTGGAAACGACGGAAAGCGAATCAAAACAGGAATTAGACCGTTTTTGTGAGGCAATGATTGCGATTCGATCGGAAATTGCCGAAATTGAAGCAGGCAATATGGACGCGCAAAACAATCTTTTAAAAAATGCGCCGCACACTGCAGAATCCCTGATGGTTGATGAGTGGAATCGCCCTTATTCTCGCGATCGAGCAGCTTATCCTGCACCTTGGACTCGGGAACACAAATTCTGGCCTGTAGTGGGCAGAATCGATAATGCTTTTGGCGATCGGAATTTTGTCTGTTCCTGTTTGCCAATGGAGGCTTACAGCCAAGGTTAATTAATCCTAAATCCGGGTTATTTACCTCCTTTATCATATCGCAAAAGTGCGTCGCTCGATAATTGTTACCAGTAGGGGCGGTGCCCCGTTCCCGCCCTGAATCAATTGTTCGCAGCGACGCACCCTACGCAGTCGGAGGATCGAGGTTTTTTTACCCGGATTTAGCTAAACAGACGGGAATCCCCACACTATAGCGCCTCGGTTAGTGTGGGATGAGAGTCGCGTGAGGCTGT
>JBOFTL010000805.1:0-1671 GCA_051652045.1 Microcoleus sp.
TCGGCCAAACTTATCAAAAAAATCGGTCTAAGTTACGAAAGTGGCGGGGGAACTCCGTCACTCAAAAAAGCCTTTGCAAAAAAGGAAAAAGAAGCCTGCGGTCTAACGGTACTCCGTTGACCGTCAGGTTCGTTCACACGGCAGTAATCTTAGGGTGCGCACTGCGCACCTTACGTAAATCTATTCAATCAAAAATTCATAAAATCTAAAATCTAAAATCTAAAATCTAAAATTATTTCCCATCCAATCTCGGCACTCCCTCCAAAAAAGGGCCGCTCAACATCAATTCAGTCATCTTATCTAACTTACCGCTAACCTGCATTTTTTTATCGCTTTGAAACCGCTCGATATCTGCCTTTAAATTCCCCGAATTATAACCTAACTTACTCAAATAATCAATAGCTAGCTTGTCACTTAACAAAATATCAGTCGATCGAAAAACTGGCACGTATTCCTTCAGCCAAAACCGAGCTAAAGTTGCCCTGTCTAAATAAAAAAATCTCCCGAATGCCGGATCGCCAATAGTCGCTATACTGTCATTTATCGCCAGCAAAGCCACCGCGTGAGGTCGTTTGATAGCCCCAGTAGCTAGTGAAATTGATAGCACTCCGGGGCGATTGATTTGCTGCATTTGTTCCCAAGTCGGCCGCAGTTCTATGGCGTTTATTCCCAAAGCTCTTGCTGCTACAATTAACTGCGGCATCGATGTTCCCAAACGACTCGTACCCGCCAAACGCGCTACACTCGATTCCGTTGCATCCATTCCCCAACGCCTTAATACTGTTGCTAAAGCTGCAGGCGCACAACTGCTGTTAGAAGTTTGTCGAAATATGCCGTTGGGCCGCAAATTATCTACTAATTCAGAATAAATCGGTGCCATAAAATAGGATTCGGCACTCGTAAATCCGCCCAATCCCAACAAGCCGATTAAAATTACTGCAATTACTTGCGATCGCGCCGTCTGCCAACTTACTGTAAAACCTATACCGCAGACTCCCATCAACATTACTCTGAGCAAAGCCCAAGTTACTCGCATTCCGTGAAAGCGCCATTCGATCGGCAAAACAGGCATTTGCGGCATATTTAAAGCCAGCAACAGCAAACCAATATAAAAACCCAAAAAAGCCAGGGCGATCGAATTTTTTCCCTGAAATAAGTCATTAGCTGTCACTCCCTGACGCACTAACACCCGCCCGAAACGCATTCCCCAAACAAACAACACCGAACCCAGTACCAACGTTACAACTATTTCCATGATGAAGAGAGAGGGAGTATGGATTGTAGGGGCGGCGCCCCCGTGCCCGCCCCGATGGAGAGATCGAGGATACACGATCGACCAAACTTGAAATATTGACTTAAATCTAGCAATTAAATTACAGTAAGTCCACTTCATTCACAGTCAAAGATCCGGACTGCTGATTGGGTGTGACATCAGATCCGCGAGCGATTTCATCGGTGTATCCGCGTCCGAATCCGTGTGGTGCTTTTCTTCTTTCTTCTTTCTTTTCCTGGCGTTTCAGAATAACCTAAAAGATGCAAAATGTCAAGGAGTCGATCGACTTTTACCCTTTTTAGCGGACAAAACCTCAGCAAAAAATCAGTCTTAAGAGATAAATTGCCAAAACCTATTGCACTATAACAACATATTTGTTGTAATATTTACAAAAGCAC
>JBOFTL010000806.1:0-3499 GCA_051652045.1 Microcoleus sp.
TGTTGGCGAAGGTATCGGCAGGGCGATCGGGTGATTGAAAACGATATATCTGTTTATATTTTCGATCGTTCAAAAGATGATTTGATTAGTTCGATCGTCCCACAGTCCGACAGTCCGACAGGGGTTGAAAACCCCTGTCTCATAGCGAAAGTCCTCCTCAGAAAACCGAGAGGGAGAGGGGGGGAGGGGGAGAAAGGGTTTCTGTGATTCATAACGGGTGCCGCGCGCCCGTGGGATGCTCTAAAGAGGACTAAGATAAACGGCTTTTTTCATCAGCTATTTCAGTCGGTTTTAACCGACTTTAGCTATGAGGCAGGGGTTTAAACCCCTGCCGGATTTTGGGACTGACAGACCGCACTTAGGGAGCAAGTAAACCAGGCTTTTACCAAATTAGCAGGTCAGAAACCGTATATTTTTTAAACACAGCGAATTTAGGGGTTTCTGCGCGTAAGTGTTTGCCGAATCTCAGGCACTTTGCATCGTCATTGGCGCGCTAATTTTTACCGATCGTTTCTTAAAGCTTTCATAATTTATCTCGCTATCGTCAGCAATCTTACGTAAGAAGAAGTTGTTTATTTGATAGCAAAATTCACAAAGATCGCGGTTGCAAAGACATCACTGATACTGTATTATACACTAATATAAAACTTTGAAAAAATCAAAAATCCATGAAAGCGATCGCGTTCATTGACAAGGGTGTATCTGACTGTCAAGTATTGGTTGCCGGTGCCATTGCGGGAATGGAAGTGGTCTTATTAGATACCGCAACCGACGGGATAGAGCAAATTAGTTTAAGATTGCGCGATCGCTCTTTTTCAGAAGTTCATATTATATCTCACGGTTCGCCCGGATGTTTGCAATTGGGAAATACTCAATTGAGTTGGGAAAGTTTGGGCGGGCTAAAATCGCAAATCGAAATGTGGGGAAAATCTCTGGCAAAAAATGCGGAGATTTTGCTTTACGGATGCCGGGTAGCTGCAGGGGTTCAAGGGCGATCGTTCGTGGCAAGATTGAGCGAGTTAACGGGAGCAAAAATTGCCGCTTCAGCCAATTTTACCGGGAGCAAAGAATTAGGTGGAGACTGGGAATTAGAAGTAACAACAGGGGAAATTACAGCGGCTAAAGCTTTTGATGCAAAGGTAATGGTGGCTTACAGCCATATTTTTAATTCCTTCGGGCTACCCATCCTTTATCCAACAGGAGGCTCGGCAGCTCGATCCGTAATCGTCAGCGACTTTAATGGTGACACTTTCCCTGACTTAGCTGTGGCTAATGATGTCTCCAACAACATCTCAATTTTGCTGGGAAATGGTACGGGTAGATTTAGTCCTCCTATCAACTATGATACAGGGTTCAATCCCGGATCGGTTGCGGTAGGTGACTTTAATAATGATAGTTTTCCTGACTTGGCTGTGGCGAATTATGGCTATTCTAACTTGGACTCTAGCAACATCTCAATTTTGCTAGGAAATGGTACGGGTGGCTTTAATCCTGCTACCAGTTATAACTTGGGGTACAATTCCAGCTCAGTTGCAGTAGGCAATTTTAACAACGATAGTTTTACCGACTTGGCTGTGGCAAATTCTGGCTCCAACAACATCTCAATTTTGCTAGGAAATGGTACTGGTGACTTTGGCGTTCCTATTAACTATGGCGTGGGTTACAATCCTAGATCGGTTGCAGTAGGTGACTTTAATAACGACTCTTTTCCCGACTTGGCTGTGGCAAATTCTGGTAACTATAGCTTTCCCTCTACAAACATCTCAATTTTGCTGGGAAATGGTACTGGTAGTTTTGGTAATGCGACTAACTACTATGGCTTGGGTTCAAGTCCCGTATCAGTTGCAGTAGGCAATTTTAATAACGATACCTTCCCCGACTTGGCTGTGGCTAATTATGAATCCAACAACATTTCAATTTTGTTGGGAAATGGTACTGGTAACTTTGGCGATCCTATTAACTATGGCACAGGACTCAATCCCACTTCAGTTGTAGTGGGTAACTTTAACAACGATACTTTTCCTGATTTGGCTGTGACGAATCTGGGTTCCGGCAACGTCTCGATTTTGCTGGGAAATGGTACTGGTAGTTTTGGTAATGCTACTAACTACTCTGCCTTGGGTTCAAGTCCCGTATCAGCAGCAGTAGGTAACTTCAATAACGATGCCTTTCTCGACTTGGTTGTGGGAATGGGAAGTTACAACACTGTTTCAATTCTGCTTGGTAGACCAACTGTAAGTTTCGGGGCAGCCAATTACACAATTACTGAAAACCAAATAGCACCTGCAGAGATTCCTGTTACTCTCAGCGGAGTTCCAAATGAGGACGTGATTGTAAATATCATGCGAGGTGCTACACCTACTGGCAGTGTCGCTGCTACTGTTGGTTCTGACCTACAGGTATATGCCTATGTCTTTTTCCCAGCAGGAACAACAAACCTTACCCAAAATGTTCGAGTCGATGTTTATAACGATAATTTAGCTGAAACAGATGAAACAATTGTCCTTGACTTCGAGGATTTCGATATACAAGGCGCAGGTGCGGGAACAATTTCACAAACTACGCTAACAATTCCAGCTAACGACACCTTATCTTACGCGGTAAGTAGTGCGCCATACTACGGGTTACCTTATGTGCTTAACAATCTAATATCTGAAGGTAACACAGGAACTACTTTCGCTGGTTTCACTGTTTACTGCAATATCGGTGGCAGCGGCTTCACCAGTACCGTTGACTATAACATTACAGGAACGGCTGACAGCACTACCGATTACACTGGCATCACTTCTGGTACTCTCACATTCCTTCCCGGTGAAGAATTCAAAAGGATCGACCTCAATATTGTTGAAGATACTTCGATCGAACCCAATGAAACCATTACTCTCACCCTCTCAAATCCCCGCATTAACGATCCTTTTATTCCCCCTAATATAGGGCTACCCAATAGTACGATCGATATTGCTACTGCCACACTGACAATTCTTAACGACGACGACAGCCCAGGCATTACCGTCAATCCGATCGCGGGTTTAAACACCACAGAAGCAGGCGGAACGGCAACTTTTACCGTCGCACTCAACTCGCAGCCTATCGCCCCCGTTACCATCGGTTTAACCAGTTCCAATCCCGCCGAAGGAACGGTTTCTACTAATAGTTTAATTTTCGATTCAATTAACTGGAGTAGTCCGCAAACAGTAACAGTCACCGGTGTTGACGACAGTGCAGCCGACGGCCTGAAAACTTACACTATTGTCACCGCACCTGCTACCAGCACCGACAGCAATTACAACAATCTCCATGCGGATGATATTTCTGTCACTAACTCCGACAATGAAACAGCAGGAATTACCGTCAATCCCGCATCGGGATTAGTTACTACTGAAGCGGGCGGTACTGCTAATTTTAATGTGGTTTTGAACACGCAGCCGATCGCCCCCGTCACCATCGGTTTAAGCAGTTCCAATACCGCCGAAGGAACGATTTCAACTAATAGTTTGAC
>JBOFTL010000807.1:0-16348 GCA_051652045.1 Microcoleus sp.
TGACTTTATTTTATAGTGACTTGAAAGGTATTAACAGTTAGTTCAAAAATTTAGCTATTAGTTAACCTGAATATAAGTTCTTAACCCGCTGTTAATCTAGAATTTCCCCACACGTGACTTTTTGGCAATATTTCGGTGTTTGCCAACTCCAGCTAGAATGAGACAGACGAAAATTTTTAAACAAATCTTAACTGAGTGCTGTACTTTGGTACGATCGACAGTCGTTCTACCCAAAACAGCAATTTACAAAAGATTGAGGCTCTCCTAATAGCAGAAAAGTGTCAAGCATCAACTGTTCAAGAATTTTACTGTCAACTGTCCCAGGTCAACCCTCAACTCTCAACCCTCGGGGCGGAGACGGGGTACCTTTCGAGCTCTTACTCGAATATGCTACGCTCGTTATCCGAGTAAGAGGTAGAACCCTACAAACTCTCAACTCTCTCGGGCGGACACGGGGGTACCGCCCCTACCAACTCTCAACTCTCAACTGTTTGTAGGTGATGAATGCAACCCACCCTGACTAATCAATTAAACAACGCTTTCACCCTGTTTCTCAGCTTGTTAGTAGAGGCAATACCTTTTCTGCTGCTGGGAGTTTTATTCTCGGGCTTGCTGCTGTGGTTTGTAGATGAAAATAAACTCGTATCTCGCCTCCCTCGCAACCCGCTGCTGGGGGCTTTTGCGGGCAGTTTGGTAGGGTTTTTGTTTCCTGTATGCGAGTGCGGCAACGTGCCGGTAGCCCGCAGGCTGCTAATGCAGGGAGTACCCGCACCGGTGGCGATCGGCTTTTTGCTGGCAGCCCCGACGATCAATCCCGTGGTAATTTGGTCAACTTGGACGGCTTTTCGCGATCGGCCCGAAATCGTAGTTTTGCGGGTAGTATTTTCCCTATTTACTGCAACTATTATCGGTTGGGTATTTAGCGCCCAAAAAGACTTGAGGCCCCTGCTGCAACCTTCGATCGCCCGCGCCATCCCCATACCCAAACCCGAACTCTCTGACACAGAAATGACTGCTAAAACTTCGCCGCTGTTGCAGTCGGGAACATTTATGCTCGGCGGGCCGGGGGGGGCAGTACCGATCGAATCTCTACTGAAAGAAGATTTGCAGCCTCTAAAAACAGTTAAAACAGAAAAATCCTCAAAATCTTCGCCTTTGTTTCACCGCGTTTCTCAGGAGCGTTTGGGCTTGCTTTTGGATACAACAATTCAAGAGTTGCGGGAATTGGGAGGAGTATTAGTAATTGGAAGTGCGATCGCGGCAATCATTCAAGTTGCGGCCCCCCGCGAACTAATTCTCAACCTCGGACAAGGCCCGGTTTCTTCGATTATTGCCATGTTATTGTTAGCCGCTGTGGTATCGATTTGTTCTACGGTGGATGCGTTTTTTGCGTTGTCTTTTGCTGCGACATTTACCAGCGGTTCGCTGCTAGCATTTCTAGTTTTCGGTCCGATGATCGATTTGAAAGGCATCGGTTTGATGCTATCAATTTTTCGAGGTAGAGCCATAATTTATTTGATGGTACTGGCCGCTCAATTAACATTTTTAATGACTCTGGTTGTAAATTTATATCTGGGTTAATTCTTGAATTGAGGTTTTAGGCTTTAGGTGTTAGGTTTTAGGGAAAGAGCTTATCACCTACCATCTACCACCTATTTCTTCCCTCTTCCCTCTTCCCTCTTCCCTCTTCCTTCTTCCCTCTTCCCTGTTGCCTGTTGCCTGTTGCCTCTTCCTTCTTCCCTCTTCCTTCTTCCCTCTTCCCTGCTGCCTGTTGCCTGTTGCCTGTTGCCTCTTCCTTCTTCCTTCTTCCCTGTTGCCTGTTGCCTGTTGCCTGTTGCCTCTTCCCTCTTCCTTCTTCCTTCTTCCCTCTTCCTTCTTCCCTCTTCCCTGTTGCCTGTTGCCTGTTGCCTGTTGCCTGTTGCCTGTTGCCTCTTCCTTCTTCCTTCTTCCTTCTTCCTTCTTCCTTCTTCCTTCAAAAATGAATCTAAAAAAACTCAGTCCTTGGTTGGATGCCATATCTATTTTAGCCTGGGGAATCCTGCTCCTCAAATATTGGATCACTGGCAAATTAAATATTCTGATCCATCCCAACTACTTCGGCTTAACCGTAGCCGGAGGCATCGGCTTAATAGTGATGGGCGGATTTAAAATGTGGCAGTTATTCAAGAGCGATCGCACCCAAAAATTGCGCACCCAAAAATCGCGCGCCGCAAAATCGATCGACTCTCCCAGAATAGCAGCAGTTCAACACGTTAATTTATTTCCCCCCAGCTTCGGCAGCACCTTAATGTTAAGCGTCGCCTTAATCGGTTTAATTACCACCCCGCGCACTTTTACCAGCCAGACAGCATTAGAACGAGGTCTTACCGAATCCCTACCCATCACCAGACTGCAACCTCAAGAATTTCGCAACGCTACAAAACCTGAAAATCGATCGCTCGTAGAGTGGGTGCGACTGCTAAATTTCAATCCAGAACCAGACACATATCGAGGTCAAAAAGTCAAGGTTCAAGGATTTGTAATTCACCCGCCAAATGTTCCAGAACAATATCTTTGGATCGGACGTTTTATTATTACTTGTTGCGCGGCGGATGCCTATCCTATAGGACTGCCAGTTAAACTGCCGACAGGTCAAACTCGCGCTGCTTTTCCCCCAGATACTTGGTGGGAAATCGAAGGAGAAGCGATCGCAGAAGTATTCGCAGACAAGCGTAAATTGACTGTTCAGGCATCTTCTCTCAAACAAATTCCCGAACCGAAAAACCCCTACGATTATTAATATGATTAACACATCACTTCACCAATGTATGGTCATTAAAAGCTCGGCAAACTGCAAAAACACGTAAGTCCCGATTAATATCGGGCAAATTTCCCGTGATTCCACTGAGGAAGCAAGCATTAACTATTTGATTTTTTTACTTGGATTTTCTGATTGCGCAAGTGTCAATTGTCAATTGTTAATTATCAATTGTCAACTACCTCGAGCCTGCTAATTTAGCACAGTCTCGCCAAATGTCAACTGTCAACTGGTATACTTTTGCGCCAGTAAAATCTCACGGGAGTTGCCAACGGTCGATCGAGCAACTAAACTCGTAGTTAGCACATCAACTCTAAGTTCATGTCATCAGAAAAAAAGTTAGCTCTCAAAGGTGCCGCCTGGACGATCGTCAGCTACGGAACCAGTCAAATTATTAGATTTGCCAGCAACCTAATTTTGACGCGCCTACTATTCCCCGAACTATTTGGTTTAGTAGGTTTAGCGCAGGTTTTTATCACCTGCGTTAACCTCTTCTCCGATATCGGGTTAGGGCCCAGCATCATCCAAAACAAGCGTGGAGAAGAACGAGAATTTCTCGATACCGCTTGGACGCTGCAAGTCATCCGCAGCTTTGTAGTTTGGCTGTGTTTGCTGATTATCACTTGGCCGGTGTCTTATTTTTATAAGGAACCCCGCCTCCTGTGGTTGATCCCGTTGATAGGGTTGAACTCGCTAATTACAGGGTTTGCCTCAAATTCTTTAATTGTCCTCAACCGCAGAATGGCAGTCAAGAAGGTAGTAATTTTTGAGCTAGTCATACAGGCTGTCGCGACTGCTTCGATGATTGTCTGGGCGTTTTTCGATCGCAGCATTTGGGCGATCGTCATCAGCGGTTATATTGCCTCTATCTTTGAGTTAGTATGGAGCCATTTTTTGATTCCCGGCAAGTCCAACCGCTTTGCGTGGGATAAAGAAGCAGTTAAGGAAATATTTTCTTATGGGAAATGGATATTTTTGTCTACAGCTTTATTTTTCCTGTGTTCTCAGGCAGATCGACTAATCTTAGGAAAAATATTTAGTTTGGCATTGTTGGGAGTTTACGGTGTTGCTTTTACTCTAGGAGATATGCCGCGCCAAGTCATCATCGCCCTTGCCGGCAAAGTAATTTTCCCCTCAATTTCAATGATGGCAGAGTTGCCGCGCGAGGAATTGCGGCTGAAGATTCTCAAAAATCGCAATCTAATTCTGATTCCCCTAGCTATAGGTTTAGCAATTTTTGTAAGTGTGGGCGACTATCTGATTTTGTTTTTGTACGATGACAGGTACGCAGCAGCTTCTTGGATGATGCCAATTCTGGCGTTAGGAATTTGGCACACGACACTCCACAATATGATGAATAGTTGTCTGTTAGCTGTAGGAAAACCTCAGTACGGAGCTCAGGGCAATTTGCTAACTTTTGTAAGTTTGTGTATAGGTATACCGGTGGGATATTATTTAAAAGGTAATTTAGGTGCTGTCATAGCTGTAGCCCTAGGTGATGTGGCTACTTATGCAGTAGTTGCCTGCGGTTTGAAACAAGAAAAACTCTCTTGTCTTTGGGAAGATATTCAATTAACAGCAATGTTTTTAGGAGTGTTGGGAAGTATAATTGTCACTAGGTATGCCTTGGGTTTAGGGCTGCCGATCGATCGATTATCTCCAGCAGATCTGATACCTGCAAATTCACTATTCTAGAAACAAATTCTAGCAAACAACAACTAGCAAACAAACAGGAGTTTTATCGCGATGGAATTAGCAAGTCTTCGTAACAAACTGTGGCAGTCATTGTTTTTCCAAATGGCAATATTAGGAGAACTATCTCGCGTTGCCACTAGGTATATTAAAATGATGTTTTTCTATCAAAGAAAGCGCGTCATCCATTTATTTGGGGTAAACGACATCCCGGAAATCAAACGCCCCAAGGTTTTAGTTGCTCTGGCACACATTACATCGGTTGAAGAATCTCAAAATCCCGAAACAGGAGCAGCAAAAATAGAAAGACTTAAACATACCATAGATGGATTGCTAGCGAGCTTCGCTCACTGCGAACTGAGTATTATTATCAATACTCTACCCAACAGGCACGTTGCAGCTTATTTACCAGAGTACCAAAAAAAGCTGATTCAAGTCCAAGAGGAACCGGACTGCGACCCCATGTTTGTCGAGTTTAGACTCCAAGAAGAATTTGTCAAAAGAGTAGATGAATTTGACTGGTTTTTATTCCTTGAAGATGACATTATCATCAGCGATGCTTTCGTGTTAGAAAAGTTGGAAAAATTCAACCAACAAAGCGGGTATGAGAATGCAATTCTCTACCCGAATCGATATGAAATGCATGAAGGAATCAAAAGATATATAGATCTCACTATCCTCGCAGAAGGATTAACATGGAACAAACTCTCCAGTGTAGAGATAGAAGGCGTAAAATTTGCCGAATTTAATAACTCTCATGCAGCCTTTTACTGTCTGTCGAGAAAACAGATGCAGCGTTGGATAAAATCAGGCCGCCTCTTGAAAGATCGCGTAATTGATGTCGGACCCTTAGAAAGTGCCGCAACTTTTTGTTTGTTGGAATGCTTTTCCATATACAAACCTCACCCGGCAAATTTACACTATTTTGAGGTCAGGCATTACGATACCAAATACTCTAAGCTATATCCCAAAACAGAATCGCCTTACACGCTGTCGGCGGTTAATGCAAAATGAAAGAGAAAAAATTGTGAGAGTTTTCGAGCAAAAAATTAAGCCTTTATTTTCCACACTCTTACCCTTCAAAGAGCCGATCGACCGAGTGGCGATCGGCCTGATGCTAGTATTGAGCGTCATGATGGGATTGTTGTTGCTGGCGGGTGATGGTACCGCACCGCGAGTGCGAGAATTCTCCTGGCAAAACCAACAAATCGGGGCTGAAGATACGGGCTTTATTCTCACCTTTTTTCGCCCGATGAACCACTCCACAGTCGAGGCTAATTTAAGCCTCGAACCTCCCCTTCCCGGCAAATTTAGCTGGGCGGGGAACCGCATGGCTTACACTCTCAAAGAACCCGCACCCTACGGCGTTACCTACACGTTAAAACTAGCAGGTGCCACCGATAAATATTTTGGAGTAAATAACAAATATCGGGGGAGGCTAATGCAACCATTTAACGGCACATTTCGCACGCGCGATCGGGCTTTTGCATACATTGGCGTCACGGGCGAAGCAGAAAGCAGATTGATGTTAGTCAATCTCACCAGCAGCGAACCAAAACCCATCGCCCTCACGCCCAAAGATTTAGTTGTCACCGATTTTAAACCTTATCCTGACGGATCTCGTATCTTATTCTCCGCTACAGATCGATCGATCGCCCGCAGTAACGGTACCCTAAATCAAGAATTATTTACCGTTACTACCGGCATCACTAACCAATCTCCTGGAGAAGAATTGCAGCCCTCGCAACCCGCAGGTAGAATCGACAAACTTTTAGACTCCAAAGATTACCAAAACCTCAAATTTGACCTCTCAGCCGACGGCAAAATCATCGTCATTCAACGAGTCAACCGCAAAAATCCGGGAGATTTCAGCCCTTGGCTTTTAGAAGAAAAAGCTGAACCCCGGAAATTGGAAAATCAGCAAGGCGGAGATTTTCTGATTCGCCCCGATAGCAAATCGATGGTAATATCTCAAAAACAAGGATTGGCGATCGTTCCCCTAAAATCGGATGCTGAACCTGTAGAATTTTTGCCCAAATACGAACAGGTATTGGGAATGGCCCGCGACAACTCCGCCGCCGCCTACGTTAAATACAATACCGACTATACCCGATCGCTCTTTATTGTAGACAATCAAGGTCGCGAACAGGAAATACTGCGCCTTCCTGGCAGCATTATCTCAGTTTATTTCGACCCCCGCAAAAACCAAGACAATCAATTTCAACGCCTCTACTGTTTGTTAGCCCAACGCCTCAATACCGAAGATTATAAAGAACAACCTTTCATTGCGGCGATCGACCTTAAAAAAGACGGTACTCGTTTAGTGGGAAGCATCAAACCGCTGCTGATTTTGCCCAACCAATTAGATACTCAAATCAGTTTATCCCCCGACGGACTGGCACTACTTTTCGACCAATCTGTGACAACAGCCAAACCTTCAGCAGGAGACACTCCCCGCAGCGATAGCGGAAAGTCGATCGCCACGAGTCGTCTGTGGCTGCTACCCTTAGTAGAAACGCCAGCAGACAATTCTCAAACCAAACAGCAGCCGGAAGAACTCCCTTTTGCCGGCTATCATCCCCGCTGGCTACCCTAGGGAAATTTTAGATTTTAGATTATTGACAATTGACAATTGACAACAAACAGATTGACAATTACCAATTCCCAATTCCCAATTCCTAATTCCCAATTCCCAATTCCCAATTCCCAATTCCCCATTCCCAATTCCCAATTCCCCATTCCCCATTCCCAATGTCTTTATTGCGACGATATTTAACACCTTATTTATTTTTGTTTCCGGCACTGTTTGTATTGAGTTTGACAGTTGTGTGGCCGGCACTGCAAGCTTTTTATTTGAGTTTTACCGATTACGAATATGATTTGACGCAGGTGCCGCAGTGGGTGGGATTGCAAAATTTTTACAGGTTGGCGGCCGATCGCACTTTCTGGCAAACTTTAACGAATACGGTACTGTATCTCGTCTGCGTCGTGCCTTTGTTGGTGGTAGTACCTTTGGGATTGGCAATTTTGTGCAATCAAAAACTCCGGGGGATGAATTGGTTTCGGGCCGCTTACTACACGCCGGCAGTAATTTCAATGGTGGTGGCTGGGATTGCTTGGAAGTGGCTGTTTGCGGAAAATGGAGTGCTGAATCAGTTGGCGCAATTGTTGGGTTTGCCTGCTATTTCTTGGCTGGCTAATCCGCAGTTTGCTATCTTTAGCGTGATGGCCGTGACTGTCTGGAAAGGTTTGGGTTATTATATGGTAATTTACTTAGCGGGGCTGCAAGCTATTCCAGCGGAACTTTACGAGGCGGCTGCTATTGACGGTTCTGACGGTTTCGGAAAACACTGGGATATTACCGTGCCGCTGATGAAGCCTTATCTAGTTTTGGTGGCAGTAATTTCTGCGATTTCTGCTACTAAGGTTTTTGAAGAGGTTTATATTATGACTCAGGGCGGGCCTCGCAATAGTTCTAAGACAGTTGTTTATTATCTTTACGAACGGGCGTTTAAAGATTTGGAAATTGGTTATGCTTGTACGATCGGGCTGGTTCTGTTTTTGCTGATTTTGGGTTTGTCTGTCTTGCAAATTAGCCTTCAGGGTTTGACTCGCAAATATTAAGATTTGTGAATCGAGATTGTCTGAGGGCTGTCACTGGCAAAATTTAAACACGGATTGGACTCAATCCGAGTTAAAAACCTGTGATTGCTTAAGAGAGGGGAGGGAAAAGGGGAGAAGTGGAGAAGCGGACAGGATTTAACGATCGTCCCTATTGTTCTGGAAAGATAAAATTTCAATGCGCGACAGCTTTTTTGCCCACAATTTGAATGTCAACTTATAAAAATATGATAGTTCTCAGCGGGTATCAAATTACGGAAAAAGTTTACTCGGGAGTCAACACAGTTATTTACCGAGGTATCTGGCAAAAACCCAATTTGCCAGTGATTGTCAAAACTCTGAAAAGCGAGTATCCAACCCTCGAACAAATTACCAGATTAAGACATGAATCGAAAATTAGAAGAACTCCTACCGAGTTAAGCAATGTTGTCAATTTTTACCGGATTGAAAATTATCTCAACGGAATCGCACTGATTTTAGAAGATTTTGGCGGCATCGATCTTTCAAAGTATTTATCAAATAGAAAACTCACAACGAGAGAGTTTTTGGCAATTGCCATTCAGCTAGCAAATGGTTTGGCCCAAATTCACCAAAATCAAATCATTCATAAAGACATTAAACCCCACAATATTATCATCAATCCGGAAACAGAGCGGGTAAAAATTACCGATTTCAGCATTGCCTCGCGGTTGGGTAGAGAAAACGCAACTTCCAGCTATCCCAAATTTATCGAAGGCAGTTTAGCCTATATGTCGCCGGAACAAACTGGCAGAATGAATCGCGTAATTGACTACCGCAGCGATTTCTATTCCTTGGGAGTTACTTTTTATGAAATGCTGACCGGTGAATTGCCGTTTAGTGCGAGTGACCCCCTAGAATTGGTGCACTGTCACATCGCTAGAATACCCGCACCTCCCAACAATTTAAATCCCGAAATTCCCGAGGTAGTTTCATCAATTGTGATGAAATTGATGGCGAAAACGGCGGAAGACAGATATCAAAGTGCCGAAGGTTTGAGATTTGATTTAGAAACCTGTCTGGCAAAGCTGCAAGCTAGTGACAGCGACAACATCTCAGATTTTACTCCCGGTAAGGCCGATCGCGCCCGTCAATTAACGATACCTCAAAAACTCTACGGCAGAAACGCTGAAGTAGCTACTTTGATGAGTGCTTTTAACCGGATTGCCGGTACGGATTCTACTCCAAATAAGGCGGTGGGGCGCATCGAAATGATTCTGGTTTCCGGTTATTCCGGGATCGGTAAATCTTGTTTGGTAAATGAAGTACAAAAACCGATCGCGCGACAGCGGGGATATTTCATCTCGGGTAAATTCGACCAACTAAAACGCAACGTTCCTTATTCTTCGATCGTGCAAGCATTTCAGTCATTAATCCGACAGTTGCTGACAGAAAGTGAAGTTTCGATCTTGGGGTGGAAATACAAGTTATTGGCGGCATTGGGAACTAAAGGTAAAGTAATTGCCGAAGTAATTCCCGAAATCGAACGGATTATCGGCAGGCAATCTCCTGCACCGAAATTGGGGGCGATTGAAGCACAAAATCGGTTCAATCAAGTTTTCAAACAGTTTATTAGCGTTTTTGCAACTAAAAAACACCCGCTGGTAATTTTTCTCGACGATTTGCAGTGGGCTGATGCAGCTTCGCTAAAATTAATCGAACTGTTGATGAGTGACGCAGACAATAAATATTTGCTGCTAATTGGCGCCTATCGAGATAACGAAGTCAGTGCCACCCATCCGCTGATTCAAACAATAGAAAAAATTCAAGCATCTGGTGGAACTGTCAATAATATCATTCTCAGTGCCTTGCAGTTGCATCATGTCGGTGAATTAATTGCCGATACTTTAAACGAGCCAAACATCATCTCAGAATTGACAGAATTACTGTTTAACAAAACTCAAGGAAATCCTTTCTTTTTAACTCAGTTACTGAAGGCCCTGGCTCAAGAAGATTTGTTAGTTTACGATTTGCAGCTTGGTAGTTGGCAGTGGGATATCGAACGCATTCAGGCGATCGGAATTACTGATTGCAATATTGTCGAGTTACTCGCAAGAAATATCCGAAAATTGCCCGATGCGGTACAGTCAGCCTTAAAATTAGCCGCCTGTGTTGGCAGTCAATTTAGTTTAGAAGTGCTGGCAGTTGTCAGCGAAACATCTTTGACAGAAACGGCATTAAACTTGTGGGATGCTTTGCAGGCAGGTTTGATATTGCCACTGAGTAAAGATTACAAAATACCCCTAGCTTTTGAAGGAGAAGAAACTAGCTCGATCGAACTGCAAGATGTGAAAGTCGATTACAAGTTTTTGCACGACAAAGTGCAGCAAGCTGCTTATTCTTTAATCCCAGAAGTAGAGCAAAGAGAAACTCACGTAAAAATCGGTCAACTGCTGCTGCAAAACACTCCACCTAGAGAGCGGAAAGATTGCATTTTTGCTTTAGTCAACCAATTGAATTTTGGCATCGGGGCTACTGCTGAAAAATTAAATTTGCTGACTTCAGATGCTGAAAAATACGAGTTAGCTAAACTGAATTTAATGGCAGGACAAAAAGCTAAAGCCGCCACAGCTCATGAAGCAGCTCTTAGGTATTTGAAAGTAGGTTTAAAGCTGCTTAACTTGGAGTCGAGTTGGCAAACCCATTACCAGCTAACTTTCAATCTGTTTTTAGAGACAGCAGAAGCACAATACCTCAATACTAATTTTGAGCGGGCGGAAACTTTAACTAATATTATCTTGCGCCAAGCTGCCGATCGCATCGATCGCGTTAAAGTTTCTGAACTCAAAATTCAGATTTATGCAGTTCAAAATCAGATGCTCAAAGCTCTCAATACCGGACTGCAAGCTTTGGAAATTATGGGCATTTCTCGGTTGAAAATTTTTGACTACAACCGCCAAAAGATCGTGTTACCTCAGTTGGATGAGTTGGACGATTTACCAGAAATGAAATCGCCGGAACAACTAGCAATCATGCGACTCCTGATGTCGATTACTTCCCCAGCTTTGAACGTCAGATCGAAAACTTTGCGGTTGATTGTCGTTACCCAAGTCAACCTTTGCATCGAACAAGGTTATTCTGCCCTAGCTGCTTTTTCTTATAGCTGGTACGGCACTATTTTGTGCGGAGCTGGAGATGTTGATAAAGGTTATCATGCCGGACAAATTGCAGTGAAATTGTTGGATCGGTTTGATGCTAATTTAATCAAATGCCAAGTTTTCAATATGTTTCACGCTTTTATTAAGCCCTGGAAAGAACACGCGAGAGAAACTCTCGAACCTTTACAGGAAGGGTTTCAAAGCGGCATGGAAGTAGGAGATTTGATTTATGCCGGTCTGAGTGCGTTAAATCGCTGCATTTATACCTTTTTAATTGGGGAAAAGCTGGATTTATTAGATAAAGAAATCGAAGCATATATCGATTTGTTTCAAAAAAATCGCGCACTATTTTTACTGCCGACTTTTGATATTTGGAAGCAAGTAAAAATTAACCTGCAAGGTTTGTCAGCCGATCGATGCCGCTTGATTGGCGAACATTTTAATGAAGAATCAGTGTTAGAAAAAATGCAGGTAGAGCGTCAAGAAGATGCGACACTGTTTAATTTTTACTTGGCGAAACAGATCGTTTGTTATTTATTTAAAGATGCGGCGGCTGCGGTTGAAAGTGCCGCCCTAGCTAAAGAATGCCTGCAATCTGCCGGCGGATCGATGCTGCTAGCAATCCACAATTTTTATGAATCCCTGGCTTTGCTAGCTGATTGCGAACACTTACCGGAAAGCGAGCGCAGCCAACGCCTTGTAAGAGTGAAAACCAATCAAGCAAAAATGTACGGATGGGCGCACAAAGCGCCGATGAATTACCAACATAAATATCAGTTAGTAGAGGCGGAAAGATTTCGAGTGTTGGGGGAAAAATACCGCGCGATGGATTATTACGATCGCGCGATCGAAAATGCTACCGCACAAGGATACATTCAGGAAGCAGCTTTAGCTAACGAATTAGCGGCCGAGTTTTATCTTTCTCAAGGGCGGGAAAAACTTGCTAAAAATTACATGACGGATGCTTATTACGGCTACATCCGTTGGGGTGCTAATGCTAAAGTTGCGGATTTGGAAGCAAGACATCCGCAGTCTATAGTCCAAACTCCTGAAGCGGGAAATTCCACAAATAGCGATCGAAATGGTGTAAGTTCTGTAACTGTTACCAGCCACCAAATAAGTCTCGATTTCGCTTCAGTAATGAAAGCATCTCTGGCGATTTCTGGCGAAATCGTGCTAGATTCTTTGCTAGAAAAATTGATGGAAATTTTGCTGGAAAATGCTGGGGCGGAAATTGGCTGTTTGATCGTGTCAAAAGATGGCGAGTTTGTCGTGGAAGCTGAGGGAACAGTAGGCGCTAAAGTCAAAGTGATCCGCTACTTATTAATGGCCGATGCGGCAACTCCTTCTCCCTATCCGCAAGCAGTGATTAATTATGTCGATCGCACTGGGGAAGATGTGGTTTTAAATGATGCTAGCAGCGAACCGATGTTTAATAGCGACCCCTACATCGTGCAATACCAGCCTAAATCGCTATTGTGCCTCCCGATCGTCTATCAAGGTAAATTAAATGCGATCCTTTATTTGGAAAACAATTTGACAGCTTGTGCTTTTACACCGGAGCGTTTAGAAGTTTTAAAAATACTTTCTTCCCAAGCTGCGATCGCCCTGGAAAACGCTCGACTTTATGCTAATTTAGAAACAGCAAATCAAAAGTTAGAAGAATACAACTTTAACCTGGAACTCAAAGTAGAAGAGCGCACCCAAGAATTGCACGAAAAAAATTCCCTGCTGTTTCAAGAAATCAAAGAAAGGCAAAAAGCAGAAGCCGAAGCTCGATCGGCCAGCCTCGCTAAAAGTGAATTTTTAGCTAACATGAGTCACGAGTTTCGCACTCCACTTAACGGCATTTTAGGATACACTCAAATCTTCAAGCGAGACAAACATTTGACCGCGCAGCAACAAGAAGGAATTCGCGTTATTCAGCGGTGCGGCGAACATTTGCTGGAGTTAATTGGAGATATTTTAGATATTTCTAAAATCGAAGCGCGGAAAATGGAACTAATAGTCAAAGAGTTTGATTTTCGCGAATTTATTCACAGCATCAATGAAATCTTTCGCATCCGGGCGACTCAAAAAGGCATAGCTTTTAACTGCGAATACCTATCCTCTTTACCGCAGGCGATCGCTGCTGATGAAAAGAAACTGAGACAAATTTTGATTAATTTAATCGGCAATGCAGTTAAGTTTACGGAGACAGGCGGAGTTACCTTTAAAATTTTGGCAGCACAACCTCCGACATCTGAAGGCGAGACTGAAGTTGTGACATCAAAAGTGAGGATAAGCTTTCAAATTGAAGATACCGGAATCGGCATTGCTACTGAGGAATTATCAAAAATATTTTCACCTTTTGAACAGGTAGGAAATACCTGCAGCCATACTGAAGGTACGGGATTGGGATTAGCAATTAGCAGCCAATTAGTAGGAATGATGGGCGGCGAACTAAAAGTCAACAGTACATTAGGAAGAGGCAGCATTTTTTCCTTTGAGTTGGAGTTACTAGCGGCTAACAAAGAGAACGAAAAAAAGTTTTTTGAAAAAACCATTAAAGGTTTTAACGGGAATAAGAAAAAAGTTTTAGTAGCTGACGACAAGTGGGAAAATCGATCGGTATTCATGCAACTGCTCGCACCCCTAGGTTTTGAAATAATTGAAGCCGCCGACGGTCAAGAATGCGTCGATAAAGCTAGGGAATTGAAACCGGATTGTATTTTAATGGACTTGGTAATGCCGGTGATGGACGGCTTTGAAGCGGTGCGGCAAATTCGCAAGTTGCCCGAATTGGAAAGTGTAGTGGCGATCGGCACTTCTGCTAGCATTTTAGACAGCCAAAAGCAAGTAAGTTTGACCGCAGGATGCAATGCTTTCCTGGCGAAGCCGATTCGTGCTGAAGAACTGTTTGATTGCTTGCAAATCCATTTGGGTTTAGAATGGATTTGTGAAGAGTTGCCAGAGGAAAACGCTCAGTCTGAAAATGCCGATTTGGAAAATGCCGACAGGCTATCTTCGATCGAGCAACAAGAAACGATCGCCCCTGGGCCTGAAGAAATAAATGTACTCTTTGAGCTGGCGATGATGGGAGATTTGGGAGGAATTCAAAAAGAAGCAGAAAAGTTGGAATCAATGAACGTGAAATACGTGAATTTTGCCAGAAAACTCATTCAGTTAGCCAAAGATTTTGACGAGCAAAAAATTCTCGAACTCGTAGAACAATACAGGGGTACGTAAAATATGAACACTGCACTCTTGGAACAGGGCGTTATATTGATCGTTGATGACAACCCGAATAACTTATCATTTTTGTTTGAATTTTTGAGTGAATTGGGGTTTAAAGTGTTGGTAGCGCGCACGGGGGAAAGCGCTATCAAAAAAGTAGAATATTCTCCGCCAGATCTGATTTTGCTCGATGTAATCATGCCGGAAGTTGATGGCTTTGAAACTTGCAGGCGCTTGAAAGCAAATTCGGCTGCCAAAGAGATTCCGGTAATTTTTATGACGGCACTCAACAGTACGGAAGATAAGGTAAAAGCGTTTAGCGTAGGTGCGGTAGATTACGTTACTAAGCCGATTCAAAATGAAGAAGTTTTGGCTCGCGTCAAAGCACATTTGAGTATCAACAGATTGACGCGAAAACTTCAGGAACAAAACATTCAATTGCAGCAGGAAATTGCCGATCGCAGGCAAGCTCAAACTAACTTGCGGCATTTGGCGGAACAGTTGGAAAAACGTGTAGCAGATCGAACTGCCGAACTTTCTCAAACGAACGATCGACTGCAAGCACAGGTTAAAGAAAGGCAGAAAATGCAGGAGAGTTTGTATCAGTCTTTGCAGGAACTCCAACAAACTCAAATCTTGCTCATTCAAAATGAAAAAATGTCGGCTTTGGGGCGGATGCTAGTGGGTATCGCGCGCGAAATTAGCGAACCGGTGAATTTCATTTACGGCAATCTCGAACGAG
Organism: Microcoleus sp.; assembly: GCA_051652045.1. GTDB lineage: Bacteria > Cyanobacteriota > Cyanobacteriia > Cyanobacteriales > Microcoleaceae > Microcoleus. Next base: position 15,185 of record JBOFTL010000807.1, read on the forward strand.
TGCGCGACTCTACTCAAATTATCCTGACTTTGTTGAATCTTTACCAACAAAATTACCCTCAGCCAGCAGCAGCAATCGATGTAGAAAAGATGGCGGCAGAGTTACCAAGATTACTCGAATCGATGAAGCTAGGAGGCGATCGAATTCGAGAGATCGTTCATTCCCTGAGATTTTTTTCGCGGCAAGAAGGCGAGGAAAGCAAGCCGGCAGATATTCACGAGTGCATCGACAGTACGCTGATGATTTTGCAGAATCGCCTGAAAGCTCAACCGCACCGTCCCGCGATTGAAGTAATTAAAAATTATGCTCCCAATTTGCCCAACGTCGAGTGCTGCGTCGGGGAAATAAATCAGGTATTTATGAATATTTTATCTAATGCGATCGATGCGATCGAAGAATGCAGCAACTCGACAACTAGCGGGAGAATCGCAGCAAATCCCGATCGCATTCGCATCACCACTGAATTGAGCAGCCGCTACACTGCAATTATTAGAATTTCTGACAGCGGGGCGGGGATTGCGGAGGAAGTGCGAGATCTCATCTTCGATCCTTTTGTGACTACAAAACCGGCGGGCAAAGGCACCGGAATCGGGCTATCAATTAGTTGGTACATTATAGTAGAAAAACACGGTGGCAGCTTGCAGTGCGTTTCCACAGCGGGCGAAGGAACAGAATTTACGATCGAACTGCCACTTTAAAAGTTGAGAGTTGAGCAAATTTATCTGCGTTTATCTGTGTTTATCTGCCTTTATCTGCGGTTGCAAGTTGAGAGTCGATCGTTGAGTAAAAAATTCAACTTATTTACCTTTGATTATTGTGTAATTAATAGGCAGTAGTTCGACTTCTATCTAGAGTAATATTTTAAATTCGATCGGCTCGTTCAAAAGGAATAGAATACAAAAAGCGATCGCTCTGACAAAGGGCAATCGCTTTTGAATTTTAAGTATGATAAGTAAGTCCGCATCAAAAGCTTACTGACTCAGCCTTCTTCCTTTTTCCTTCTTACTTCGTCTGACTATTCGGGAAAATCAGGAATTACCCATTTAGGCGGTGCCATCCGTTTTTTTCTCTGTGCTTCCTCTGCCATTTCTAGCATTTTGTCGAGAGAAGTATTTTCAATAAAGTTTGACGTTGCTGCTGCGTATTCCCGCTTCGGGCACTTGT
>JBOFTL010000808.1:0-1683 GCA_051652045.1 Microcoleus sp.
GAACATTATTATAAGTTGCTAAAGTTTCCGGTTTGAATGCTAGAGAAGCAGAAATATCTCCGGTTGTGTATTCCAATTCCCAATCTCCGCCTTTAGTTGCACTACCGGTGAGATTGGTAGATGCTGCAATATGTGCTCCGGTAAGTGCGGCAATTCGTTCGAGTAAATGAGCGCTATCTATGCTGGTTTCAAAAGCATCTAATTCGCTGGCAGATTTGGCTGCTGAGTTTTCTGAATTAGTGCTGTCCGATGCGGTTTCTGCTGCTACGTTGCAACCGTAAATCAGGATGTCTGCATAAAGATTTAAAGCGTGCCGCCACTGTCGCAATTGCTTGCGGTAAGTTTCTACATTGCTGCTGCAAAGTTGAGTTTTTCCGAGTTGCAAGCAGCCGGGACTTCCATGAGAAACGATGTGAATGCTATCAATTTTAGTGCGATTTGTTAATACTTGGGTGATTTGCGCGACTCCATCGGCACGGGAATCGATAACTATTGCTTCGGTTCCCGGCATCACGCCTGCTATCAGGCTTTGATAATCTTCAACTTGGCTGTCGATAAATGCGATCGCTTTTACGGATGCTTGGCTGATTGATTTGGTTGACATAATATACCTCGGATAGTTGAGAGTTGAGAGTTGGTAGGGGCGGTGCCCCCGTGCCCGCCCGAGAGAGTTGAGGGTTAATACTAAATCCAGGTTTTGGAACCCCTTGTTTTTTAGTCGGCGGAGGCCGACTGTGTGCGTTTAGACGCGGTTTTAACCGCCGATTATTTGTTGTAAATGACATCTTCCACCAATGTCTATAGGTCGGTTATTTGTGGGGTTGGGCGAGTTTATTTAATCTGTTTTCAGCCCGAAAAGCTGTTGGCAAACCCGCCCCTACAGGTTATGGCAAACTGGTTTCAGACTAGCTGAATCATTGAGAGAATCTCCAAGATTTCAGGGTCAATAATGGTGGCTGTGACAATACTTGCCGCTTCACTGGAGATAGAGTTCGGCGCAACAGGATTTAACAAGGTGAAGGTAATAGTTTCGTTGTTGGCTGCTGCTGTGTCACCTATTACATCAATGGTAATGGTTTGTGATAATTCTCCCACTTCAAAAAGAATTACTTCTGTTGTGCTGGTTTCTCCAGCATTGTCTCTTCTATTGGTGCGGGAATCGATCGCTCTTTCTTCTTTTGCTGGTACAAAGCCCGCGATCGTGCTGCAATCGTTTGCTACTTTGTTGTCAATAAATGCGATCGATTTTCCGGATACTTGGTTGGTTGATTTGCTTAACATAACATACCTTCCCTGGGCGAACAACAACACGTAAATTAGTAGATTGAAATCGATCGAAAATTGCAATAAAACTCCTCCGAGGTTTGATAAATCAAACCCATGTCGCAAAACTTACAGATCGAGATCGAAATTAACCGGATTTTTCAAACCATCTCACGTAGATAGTAAAAGATGTTGCAAAAAATCTGGTTTCTGACCTCCCGTAAGTTCTTTCTCAATTGCAATATATAGCTCTGCACCCGCCGGCAATATTTAATGCCGTTAATTAATTCACTCAACTCTAAACACTAAAATAGCGATTTAGCGAAATCTTTACAATTCTAAACACGGTTTTAGGGAACAAGTAAAAAATGATTAGAACCCCTAAGTAATTAAGCAGAATTATCATGATAATTTCTGAGG
>JBOFTL010000809.1:0-6084 GCA_051652045.1 Microcoleus sp.
AGATTACCATAGGCTGCGATCGCCTGTTTTCGCAAGTGCCGATCGGGAAATAAATACCACAAAGCCGCTAAATCTGTCGCTCGATCTCCTACTGTCAAATCTCCCCAATCAATTACACCTGTAATGCAGCCATTTTCTGCCAAAATATTGCGCGGATGCAAGTCGCCGTGCAACCAAGTTGATTCTACATCAATGGGTGCATTCAATGCTTCTTGCCAGAGAGATCGAATAGCAGGCGCAATCTTAGCCTGGGTTTCCAATCGCTGCATTCGATCTTCCAGCATCTGGGCCCGCTGCGAGAGGGGCGTACCTCGATAGGGGTTAATCGGTGCATTATCTGGGGCAGCAACGTGCAAAGCTTTAAGAAACTCGGCAAATCGCTGGGTTTGTTCTTCATTGAGGTCCGATCGATCGGCTGTTTGTCCCGTCAGCCAAGGAATCACACTCCAATGCCAGGGATAAATCGAACTCGGAAGGCCTATTTTATAGGGAGTTGGAATCGGGATAGGCAGTCGGTTGGCAAGCTGGGGCAGCCAAAATTGCTCGGAGTCTAAGAGCTTTGCCGCGATCGCTCTTCGGGGTAATCTGACCGCCAAGCGATCGCCCAAGCGAAACAGTGCATTATCCCAACCCGCATCAACAAATTGAACCGGCAAATGTTGCAAATCCGGGTGTTGTCGGGCAAGCAATCGCTTTACCAATCCAGCATCAATCTCAACTTCAGCCGCAGGCGTTCCTAACATCAGTTTTATCGAGTTGCTAATTGATTCTTAAACTTTACAATTCTTAAAGCTAGCAAGCCATCCTCAAGGGGCGGGGCTTTACCCTACGCTGCACTTCACCCAACTTTGAGGTAAAGATCGGTAAAGCAAAGTACAATTTTTGTTCCCCAGACAGTTAAACTTTTCCCAGTTGGTTATTCTAGAGCTTGTCGTAACTTTAAACATCAAACAGTCAAGTGTAACGATCGAAGGAGACTTGTAACAACATGGAGCGATCGCCCGATGAAAACAGAATCATCGAATATTTGCAAATCCGGCCGATCGGTCACAGTCAAATTTACACTTCCCAAATTGCCATACCAGAGTCTCAACAGAGTCCAATTCCTTACCAAAGGCGCGAAATTCTTAGGAGAAGTCTGATCGAGCAAGGCAGCAACTTAATTCCTTTAATTGTGCGGCGCACGGAGGCTTACAGCAATGAGGAAGAATACGAAGTTGTCTGCGGGGCTGACTGCTGTACGATCGCCCGAGAACTTGGCATCGAGCAATTGTGGGCTTGGGTATTTGAAATGACCGACGGGGAGGTGGCTGTAGCTCGATCGTTCATGGAAAATTTAGCTCCGCCTCCGGCGGTCAAAATAGCTCAAATTGATACTATTTTACAACAAATCGAGCGCTCGTTTCAAGAAAAATTAGATAGTTTGACCGCACAAATCGAGCGCTCGGTTAAAAAGAATGAAGACTTGCTAAAAAAACAAGCAAAAGCTCTAGCAGAACGCAATTTAGAAACCGATCGCATAGAACAAATTACAAGTTCGATCGAGCGACTGGAAAAAACATTTAACGAAAAGGTAGATAAATTGGCTAAAAAAATCGAACAATCCAATGTCGATCGCCCGACTGCATCCTCAGCTAACTCCGAACTAGATCTGGAAAGTCTATTGCAACAGTTAGATAAAACTGAACAACTCATGTCGATCGAATTAGAACGTACAGTACGATCGATTAACCAATACGTTACTGAGGCGATCGCAGATACAGAAAACTATCTGAAAAATCAAATATCCACCATTCGCAGCCAGATCTTAACCGCCGCAACACAATCGGAAATCATGCCGAAAGTGCAGCCGAAAAAGTCAAAATCGCAGCCAAAAAAGCAATCGAAATCGCAGTCGCAGCCCCAACCCCAGCCAACAGCAGAATCTGGAGCAGCAGACTACGAAAATCTTTCCTTGAGGCGGCTGAAGGCGATCGGTAAAGAACGGAAAATACGTGGTTACGCGCGCATGAAAAAACCGGAAATTCTGGCCGCTCTCAGACAAGCTGATGGCAAATAAAAACATCGCGATCGCTAAGGTTTGTAGTAGGGACTTCAGTCCCTAGTTTGCATTATGGACTTGAGTTATTTTTAGTTAAAACTTGATTTTTGAGGACTGAAGTTCTCACTGCGAAATTTGTTGAGGACTGAAGTCTTCACTACAAACTGGATTGCGATCGGGCGATCGAGAGCGATCGAACTCGAATAACTTTGCTAAGATAAACACAAAACCTCTCAATCCTCACCCAGCAGCCATGTCCGCAACCGCAGAATTAGCTACTATTCAAGAGATACCAGAACCAGGGATTCTAGAACAAGAGATCCCAAATCAAGAGACACTAGATCCAGAGATACCGGAAGATGTTATATTTCCACCAACCGATCTAGATAGCGACGAACCTCCCTTGGAAAATGAACTGCATTTGCGGCAAATTATCTTGCTGCTTCAAAGTTTAGAGTGGCTGTGGCGGGATAGAAATGATTTCTATGCTGTTGGCAACCTCACCGTTTACTACAATGCCAAGCAACTCAAATCGAGAGACTTTAGAGGTCCAGACTTTTTTGTGGTACTCGGAACCGAACGAAAAACTCGCAAAAGCTGGGTAGTTTGGGAAGAAGGCAAATATCCCAATGTTATCGTAGAAGTCCTGTCGCCTTCAACAGCGAATATAGATAAAGGATTTAAGAAAAAACTTTATCAAGATACTTTTCGGACGCACGACTACTTTTGGTTCGATCCCAACACTTTAGAGTTAGCTGGATTTCATTTAGTTGATGGGGAATATCAACCAATTGCAGCGAACGAATTCGGACACCTGCGGAGTCAACAACTCGATTTGTATTTGGGAGTTTGTGAGGGGAAAATGCGTTTCTTTACAGCAGCAGGAGAATTAGTCCCAACTCCTGAAGAGCTTTTAGAATGCGAGACTCAACGCACCCAACAAGAAACTCAACGGGCCGAACAAGAGGCTCAACGTGCCGATCGACTTGCTGCTAAACTGCGAGAATTAAATATCGATCCAGATACAATTTAAACGCCTTTAGGCGATCGCGTATCCGGTATGCTGTCGGACGTGATAGGGATGAAACCCCAAAACTATCTTGTCTTTAGACACTCCTAATTCTACAAGTTCCCGAGTAATTCCCGTTTCTATCCCGTCTTGTTGAATCCAAATTTTACCGTCGATAATTTCCACATGAACTATACAATCGTGGATTCTTTTAGCACCCTCCCAGCCTTCGTGCATTAGTAAAAAATTGTTTTGTTCGCTGTCAACAATAACGCTGCTTTTGATTTCTCCATAGGGATAAGAAATTAGAGCATAACTATCTAACACCTTGCGAACAATCTTACGGTATTCATCTAGCCTATCCATCTGACAATTATCTCCTTTAATGAATCAAAAACTATTAATTTAAATCTCTTTTTGTCTAACAAAACCTGTCCGATTGGTTCGGAAAAAATTTGTGCGTAAACTTCTGCCCGGATTGCTAGATACATTATTCGTTCGGGTTCCGATCGCTCTAGAATATCTTCATAGACAATATACTGTCCCACAGCTTCTTCTAAGTCATGAACTGGTGAATCACTTACAAAACTTTTTACTTCTACAACTATTTTGCGACCTTGCTTTTCAGCAGCTAATAACTTTTCAGCACCCAAATCTACACTGAGAGTACGTTTGCCAATTTTTAAGGGTAGCGGATCGTTGGTTATCGTCCATCCGTCGTTTTCCAAGGCTGTTCTGACAGTATTGTGGTAGATGTCTTTTGCTGCCATATTCTAAGCTGAGCCTTCAACTATTCCCCTATTTAGATTGTAATACAATGCTTTGCAAAAGCATCGCTCATCAATAAAAAATTTACTGCCGCGTGTATCGATGCTTCACGCCAACCGGAAAATACTCGGCATCGCCCATCGCAGTTAAAGTCACGACAGGTAATTGATATTCTGGGGGAACGTAATTAGCAAATTCGCTGTTTAGCCGCCGCAATTGTGAGAGAATAGAAGCTGCGATCGCCCTTGTTTTCTCTGCATCGCCCTCCACCCCCGCAGCTAATTCTACAACTACCGATAAAAAACTATTTTTATCTGCATCTTCCTTAACTTGCAGCACGAATTTTCCCGTCACCCATTCCCGAATCTCGGGAACTTCTAAGCCGACAGTGACATTTTCCGGGTAAACATTAGCACCGAAATAGGAAACAGTAAAGTGCGATCGGCCGAATACATAAACAAATGGCAGCGGGCGAATTCCTCTCGGAAATTCCGCATTTTCCATCCCTGCTGCTTGCTGCAAATGTTCGACGGGATTAAATCCCCATTCTGCTAAAAAATCGAGCATTGCTTCGTAAGAAATCAAACCGCCATTGTCGGAGATGTGATAGCGAATCAGCGGAATGCCATTGTCACCAGAAAATAGCAAAGTCCCATCATCATGCACTTCAAAAAAGCGACTGTTCGGATCGTACTGTACCAATGTTGGCAACCGCGATTCTCCGAACAAATTGCGTGCTACTTCGGGATGGTTTGCCAACCAGCGACGGATGCAAATACTCAGCGGTGTTTCGTTACCCAAAACTCCCGCATCCGCAGTACCGTAAAGGCTTGCAGAGTTGTAATATATATTGTCAGTTGACAGTTGAGAATGGGGAATTGGTAATTGGTAATTGGTAATTGGTAATTCGGAATTGGTAATTGGGAATTCTCCCCATCTCCCCATCTCCCCATCTCCCCATCTTCCTTCTTCCTTCTTCCTTCTTCCTTCTTCCTTCGTATTGTTATAATTAGTTCGATCGCCCACCAAACTCCGCCATTCTTCGCTAAATACTTCCCCCGCAAACACCATCTTAATCCGATATTTTTGCCACTCCACACCTGCAGCAATGCCGCTGTCGATCGCATCCTTAATAAATGGCGGATATCCTAACAATACCACTTGCTCGAAATGCTCCCCAAGTTCCCGCACCACCCGCAATATTTCAGTCTTATTATTCCCCGGCGTCACCACAGTAACCGGATAACCCTTACTCGCTAGATAGCGGCAGCAATTCGCCGTGTACATTCCGCCTACCCAAGTTCCCAAGGCAAAACAAATTACAGCTAAAGTGCGGCGAGTGTCAGCGTAAAAACTGTCGTGAAATATTTGTTCAAAGCGTGTGGCAATTTGCAACTCATCGCCGATAAAACGCGGCCAAAAAGTCGGATTTCCCGTCGAACCAGAGGAAACAGCAATGAAATCGCAACTTTCTAATTTACCGTGACGGCACAACTGAGGTAGCGGGTAACGGCGCAAATAATTTTCTTTGGTAATTAGCGGCAATTTTTGGAAATCTTCAAAAGTTTTAATTGCAGCAGGATTAATATTGAATGCAGCTAAAAAATCTCGGTAAGCCGGTACTGTAGCAGCAACGCTTTGAAAAAGTGCGTGAAGCGAAGCTATCCCGCAGGGAATCGCCCCAGATGCCGCATCTCGACTCTGGGACTGTTGCAATCGGTCCTCAAGCGGGGTGTTCAAAAACTCTTCAAATGCCCTAATTGCTCGCTGGCGCGGTTCTGACTGCATAATTGCCACCTTAAAATGCCTATTTTGCACCGGGTTCGATCGATATTCAATAAGTAATACTGACGATCGCCCTGTCCCACAAATCAAACATTCAAAATTTGAACGCATTTAGAGGGCGATCGAACGATGGCACAGTCGATAAACTCGAACTTGCTCAATAGGTGATGTTGGGTTTTGCCCTAGCTCAACCCAACATACAAGATTATATGAAACGAAATAAAGTATGCTATAAATTAAGCCGATCGAAGCTTGTCTTATCGAACTTAATTTTGGAGCAAACATTTAGATATTTCATATTAGTAGCTCAGACTGAAAATACTGCGTTTTCTAGTCACGAGTAATTTCATACTTAACTGTGTAATCCCAGGTAGACCTGTCTCTGATGGGGCTTTTGAGGTTTTCTCTTTTGCTCATGTTCCACTCGCGAAATTCATGGGCAGGGCCTGTGGCGGAAATTTCTAATTCCGTAGTACCGAGT
>JBOFTL010000810.1:0-2433 GCA_051652045.1 Microcoleus sp.
ACCGATCGCCATATTTTTTGGTAAACTATTAATTGTGTTGCTAGAAACATAAAAATCCCTCTCTGTAGCGAGATTAAACCGCTGTCCAGCAATCCGGCAGGGGTTTAAACCCCTGCCTCATAGCGAAAGTCGGTTAAAATTGACATCTTGCACCATTCTCAAGAACCGACTGAAACCCTCTATCTGCCGTCGATCGAACTACCAAAAACCTACCTTTTCCAGGCTTAATGACATTGCTGCAAGATCTCAGTTAAAACCGACTGTATAGTTAGAAAAGAAATTCCGATGTGTTCGTTAGCAAAGAAATTCCGATGTGTTAGTTACCAGAAAAATTATGATGTGTTAGTTACCAAAAAAATTATGATGTATTTTAGTCCTCTTTTAGAGGACTTTAGCTATGAGACAGGGGTTTTCAACCCCTGTCGGACTCTCGGACTCTCGAAACGATCGATCGAACCCCAAAAACAGCTAGAAAACCACATTAACCAATAGCCCCTCTTCCCTCTTCCTTCTTCCTTCTTCCTTCTTCCCTCTTCCTTCTTCCCTCTTCCTTCTTCCTTCTTCCTTCTTCCTTCTTCCTTCAACTTATGGCAATTATCTCCTCCAAACAACAACCACCAGATCCAGATTTTCCCGAAGACAATAAACCAGCAGGCAAACGTCGCAAAAAAACCGTCCAACCCGAGCAAGAATTCCTGCTAGAACCGCAAGAACTACCAGAGGAAACAAATAACAAACAAGAAGACAAAATCCGCCCCCAACGATTAGCTGAATACATCGGACAAAAAGACTTAAGAGAAGTTTTAGCGATCGCAATTGCAGCAGCAAAATCCCGCAACGAACCCCTCGATCACCTGCTACTCTACGGCCCGCCGGGATTGGGAAAAACCACAATGTCGCTAATCTTAGCAACAGAAATGGAAGCGGAATGCAAAATCACCACCGCCCCCGCCCTAGAAAAACCCCGCGATATAGTCGGATTGCTAGTCAGTCTCAAAGCCGGAGACGTACTGTTTATTGACGAAATTCACCGCCTGTCAAAAGTAACAGAAGAAATTCTCTATCCGGCGATGGAAGATTGCCGTTTAGATATCACGATCGGGCAAGGAAAAAGTGCCAAAACCCGCAGCATTCCCCTCAAACCATTTACCTTAGTAGGAGCGACAACTAAAGTCGGTTCTCTGACATCTCCTTTGCGCGATCGTTTCGGAATAATTCAAAGATTGCGCTTTTATGAAACCGACGAACTCAGTCTGATAGTTCAAAGAAGCGCTCAAGTTCTCGACACTCAAATTACCCCGGAAGGAGCAACAGAAATTGCCCGCAGAGCGCGCGGAACTCCCCGCATTGCTAACAGATTGTTGCGGCGAGTTAGAGACTACAGCGAAGTCAAAAAACTCAAACCAATTGATGGTGAAGTTGCCTCGATCGCCCTCGAATTGTTCAACGTCGATCCGCTAGGTTTAGATTGGACTGACAGGCGTTTATTGACAGCAATGATTGAAAACTTTAACGGCGGTCCTGTGGGTTTAGAAACCCTCGCGGCTGCTACGGGAGAAGACGCTCAAACCATCGAGGATGTCTACGAACCGTACTTAATGCAGCTTGGATTTTTGCAAAGAACAAGTCGGGGAAGAGTAGCCACAGTTGCCGCTTGGAAACATCTAGGTTTCGATGAATCTAAACAACTCTAAATTTTTTCAATTCCCAATTTTGTATTGATAATTGACAATTGACCGCTCGATCGATTTACAACTGTTAACTGTCAAATTTCAATTCTCAATCTGTTTGCTGTCAACTGTCAATTACCGATTACTCATTACCCATTACCCATTACCCGATCGCATCGCATAAAGTGTTTAATAACTCCTCGATCGTGTAAGGTTTTAATAAAAATCTTGCAGCACCAGCCGACAAAGCCAGTTCCCTGTTAACCGGCAGTCCGCTAGTAGCAACAACTTTGACCTGCGGGTTCATTTTTTGCAGGGCGCGGATGGCAGTCAACCCATCCAAATCGGGCATCATCACATCAATTAAAACAACATTAATTTCCTGTTTATACTCGGTGTAGATAGAGAGTGTTTCAATACCATCCTTAGCAAGAAGCGTTCTGTAATTGCAGTCTTCCAGCGAAGTTTTAGTAATTTCTCGAATAGTTTCTTCATCGTCCACAATCAAAATTAACTCGCCATTACCCCGAGATAGTTCCTCTTTTAATGCTGGTTGGATCGCCATTCCATCAGCAGCAGGCAAAAAAACATGAAATTGCGTTCCCTTACCAACTTCGCTGTAAACTCGGATGAAACCACCGTGATTTTTCACAATTCCCAGCGTTGTTGCTAATCCCAATCCCGTTCCTTGACCTACTTTCTTAGTAGTGAAAAAAGGATCGAAAATTCGCTCGATTATTTCGGGAGAGATGCCAGTTCCCGT
>JBOFTL010000811.1:0-12903 GCA_051652045.1 Microcoleus sp.
TTGCTCTGATTGCTATTACTGAAAATCGAAATATTGGCATAGATATTGAATGCATTCGCACAAATATTCCTTATCAGGAGATTGCTGAAAGATTTTTTTCACCATTAGAAAAAACTGTGTTGCGTTCGCTCCCCGAACATCTCCAACACCAGGCTTTCTTCACCTGCTGGACTCGCAAAGAAGCATATATTAAGGCAGTCGGTAAAGGACTTTCTATTCCCCTAGATAGGTTTGATGTCACGCTGGCTCCGGGAGAACCAGCAGCACTGTTAAACTTTCAAGATGACCCCCAGGAGAGATTCAGGTGGGATCTCATTGAATTAATCCCAGCTTCAGATATGGTAGCCGCTCTTGCGGTTGAAGGATATTGCTCGCAACTTCAATGTTTCCAGTGGCAACATCAATTTTAATTAGGGCTTGCTAAATAAGTTAGAAAAAATCCCTCCTAGCAATTAATTAGTTTTTTAAACTCGGTTAAGCATAAGTTTTTGTTTAATAGTTTCGTTTATTTTACCAGATTTGGTCACTGAAGTTTTTTTGACCTGAATCCTTGAATATAAATATGCGATCGCCATTTTACCAAAATATGATAAAAACAGGAGGATTGCGAAACGTACGATCGGGCTTTGGGATTTTACCGACTTGGCTGACTTTTCTATGGACAATATCATTAGAAAAATAATTACGATCGCCCTACCTGCTGTAATGCTGTTCATCGCTACCGCAGCTACAGGCAAAAGCGGTGATGATGCTGTTTGGGCTGGTTTGCGAAAAATAGGCATTTCTTTCGGACCGCTGGTGAGCCTCGGTGTTTTAGTATTGGTAGGGTTGGCTGCAAATGCTTTCAGTCATTTTGCGATCGATGGTTTGCTGGTGAGATATTATCAACAGCGGCGCGAGTTGGAACCGCAAGAAAAACTTGTAGCGCAAATTAATAAATTGCCAATTACTGAAGATCTCAAGATTAAGCTCAAATGGACGGTTGCGAGCGATCGGAAAATTATTAGCTTCAACCACCTAATTTTAAGATGTTTTATTACCGCCACAATTCTAACTGCATTATTTTCGATCGGCGGTCACTTCGGACAATTTAACAGATTTTTTGAACTCAACTCGCATTTTAAAGTCCAATATTTGTTAATCGGTTTGTGTGCTGCGATATTTTTTGCGATCGCCCGATCGAATAAGTTATGGTTGCTGGTTAGCATCTGCTGCGTCGCCATCAATTTAGTTGAAATTCTGCCTTGGTATTGGCCGCAACCAGCCTTTGCTGGCACAGCAGCCAAACATCAAGTGCGACTTTTACATTCCAATGTTTTAACCAGCAACGAACGGTATGCGGAACTGATATCAATGGTGAGGGAAGAACAACCCGATATCGCTGTTTTTGTAGAAGTCAATCCAGATTGGGCAAAAGAACTAACAGTTTTAAGCGATATATTTCCTTACTCTTTCGGACAGCAAGAATCCGAGAAATATGGCAGTGCCATTTATAGCAAATTTCTATTAGAAAATGCTTCCGATCGAGCTTTTGCTGAAGGAAGAAAGAGCATAGTAGCCGATGTAAAATTTCCTGATGGAGTCATTTCTACATTAATAGTTGCCCATCCACCTGTTCCCGTCAAACCAACAACTTATCTCGAACGCAACCAACAGCTAGCAGCAATTGGCGAGTACGTAGCGCAAACTAAACATCCGGCGATTGTAGCTGGCGATTTGAATGCAACAATGTGGTCGCCATTTTACCAAAATATGGTAAAAACAGGAGGATTGCGAAACGCGCGATCGGGCTTCGGAATTTTACCGACTTGGCCGACTTTTATGCCAATATTGTATATCCCGATCGACCACTGTTTAGTTACTAAAGAAATAGATATTATTAAAGTTCGGACTGGTCGAAATGTAGGTTCGGATCATTTGCCATTAATTACAGATTTGGCGATTTAACGATATTCCTAGACGATGCGATCGCAACTATTCGTTTAATATCTTACGGGCGATCGACCTCCTTCAAGCATTACCAACCGAAGCAAATTCTTCAACATCGCTAACAGAATCTGACTCTGGCTCTTCATTCTCTGCTGCAACTGTAACAGTTAACTTCAATCCCAAAACTTTCAGCCAATTAGCTAAAGCATAAATAGTCGCAATCCCTTCTTGCGGTAACAAAGCATCTAATTTTTCCAGATGCAATTTAGCATCTTCAGCCGACATATTTGGTTCCCCGAGGGCTTCAAATACATCTCGAAGTGCTTTTCGCATGATTCCTAGTTCTAAATCTCCTGATTCTTCCTCAAATATCTCTGTTAGATAGCCAGCAGAATAGTTTGGGTCTTTAAGATTTGAAATTTTATAGGGATGGTAAGGTAAACTCTTAGTCATTATCTGAACTCCTGTAGTCTGTCCAATATCCTTTAGCTTTACGGATATCTTGCTCTTGGGTGCTTTTATCCCCGCCTATCAATAAAAGTACAATACTTTCTTCTACTTGTCCAAAATAGATTCGATATCCAGGGCCGTAATTTATTCTCAACTCACAGACGCCTTCTCCCACCGATCGATAATCTCCGAGATTTCCAGCCGCAACTCGATCGAGTCGCCTGTCAATCTTAAATTTTGCTTTGAGATCCCGCAGGGAGTCTAACCACTCCGAGAAAGGAACTCTACCATCAGGCGTAGTGTAACGCTGAATTTCTTTGGGTTGTACTTCCATAAATGCGATCGCAACTAATTGCTGATTATTTTACGGGCGATCGACCTCCGTCAAACATTACCAACAGGCGTCGTGTAGCGCTGAATTTCCCTCGGTTGTACTTCCATAATCTTAATTTTAGCGACGATCGCCCCCCAATCTTACAGTCGCGCTCGATCGGCCCTTGACTCGATGCGCTACAATTATTAAGAAATCTTTAGTTAAATCGGTTTAACGTCCCTGACGTACTATCTATGAGTCTTCCCATTCGCAACGTCGCCATCATCGCCCACGTCGATCACGGCAAAACTACCCTTGTAGACGCTCTCCTCAGACAGTCCGGTATCTTCCGCGAAGGTGAAGACATCCCAGATTGCGTCATGGACTCGAACGACATCGAGCGCGAGCGCGGCATTACCATCCTGTCCAAAAATACTGCTGTCCAATTCAAAGACACCCTGATCAATATCGTCGATACCCCCGGACACGCAGACTTCGGCGGGGAAGTCGAACGGGTTTTGGGTATGGTTGACGGCTGTTTGCTAATCGTAGATGCCAACGAAGGCCCGATGCCGCAAACTCGTTTCGTACTCAAAAAAGCCCTCGAAAAAGGACTGCGCCCGATCGTATTTGTCAACAAGATCGATCGGCCTCAAGCAGATCCGCACAAAGCAGTTGATAAAGTTTTAGACTTATTTCTCGAACTCGGTGCCGACGACGATCAGTGTGAATTTCCCTATCTGTTCGGTTCCGGTTTGGGCGGTTACGCCAAGAAATCTCTCGAAGACGAAGCTGTAGATATGCAGCCTTTGTTTGAAGAAATCTTAGACCACGTACCCCCGCCCGTAGGCGACCCGGAAAAACCGCTGCAACTGCAAGTAACCACCTTAGATTACTCAGAATATGTCGGTCGGATCGTCATCGGTCGCATTCACAACGGCACGATTAAAGTCGGCCAACAAGCTGCTTTAATCGTGGAAAGTGGGGCGATTATTAAGTCAAAAATTACCAAATTAATGGGATTTGAAGGCTTGAAGCGGATTGATATTGCAGAAGCTTCAGCAGGCAATATTGTCGCAGTTGCCGGTTTTGCCGAAGCGAATATTGGCGAGACAATTACTTGTCCGAACGAGCCGCAAGCGCTGCCTTTAATTAAGGTAGACGAACCGACTTTGCAGATGACTTTCTCGGTGAATGATTCGCCATTCTGCGGTCAAGAAGGTAGTTTGGTAACATCTCGACAAGTGCGCGATCGACTGATGCGGGAACTTGAAACAAACGTTGCTTTGCGCGTTGAAGAAACCGACTCTCCCGACAAATTCCTCGTCTCCGGCCGGGGCGAATTGCACTTGGGAATTCTGATCGAAAATATGCGCCGTGAAGGTTACGAATTCCAAGTATCTCAGCCGCAAGTAATTTTCCGCGAAGTCAGCGGTCAACCCTGCGAACCTTTTGAATGTTTGGTGTTAGACGTACCTGAAGAAGCAGTCGGCGGCTGCATCGAACGCCTCGGCCAGCGTAAAGCAGAAATGCAGGATATGCACGTCAGCAGCAACGGTCGCACGCAAATCGAGTTTTCGATTCCGGCACGCGGTTTAATTGGATTCCGAGGCGAGTTTATGCGCTTGACTCGCGGTGCGGGAATTATGAATCACAGTTTCCTCGATTACCGTCCTCTCAGCGGCGATATTTCTGCCCGCCGCAACGGAGTTTTGATTTCGTTTGAAGAGGGAGTTGCTACTTACTATTCGCTGCAAAATGCAGAGGATCGCGGTGTATTTTTCATCACCCCCGGTACGAAGGTTTACAAGGGCATGATTATCGGTGAACACAACCGAAATCAAGATTTGGAACTGAATATTTGCAAGACGAAACAGTTGACAAACCATCGGGCTTCTGGCGGTGAGGAATTGGTGCAATTGCAAGCCCCGGTAGACATGAGTTTGGAACGCGCTTTGGAATATATCGGTCCGGATGAATTGGTGGAGGTAACGCCGAAATCGATTCGCCTGCGAAAGGTGTTGAAGAAGTTGGCGAGACGGTAGAAACACTTGTAGGGTGCGCACTGCGCACCTTACATTCGATCGCAAAAATTTGTGGGAATGTTGTTAACCCGCAGCAATTCTGCTAAGTAGAAGGAAGAAACAAGAAGGAAGACAGAAGTTGGAAGATCCTACAGACAGTAAGCTTCCTGGAAATGCAGCATCTAAAATTAGCTTTTATAGCAACTATTGCAGCGTGTTCTCCTGCCTAGAATACCTGAACTGAGATAATGCTATTTTGGAGTTGATTGGGCGTTACACCATCAACAAAACCTATTAACTCCCCTGAACTTCTGACTTTGATGAGAGTACCTGAAGTCACAAAAGTTGAAGAATTTAAAACCTCGACTGGGTAGACAGTGGGTTTTGTGGCTTTTGAAAAATCAAAATCTCGTAACAGTCGCACATTTGTCAAGTTATCCAAAACTATATCGTTAACAGTTAGGCCATCTGCTAATCCAATCCGATCTAAACCCACTTGGAAATATATAATATAATCGGCTTTGTTGATATCAGTAACTCCTGGCTCTAGTTGGAGAGCGTATAAGTTACTTCCACTGGTTTTCCGTGAAGCAGCATCATAGTCCACACTTGATAAATAATCTCTGCCCAAACCTCCAATCAAAGTGTCATTCCCATTACCGCTGTATAAAATATCATTGCCTCTACCCCCTAATAAAATATCATCTCCTGCTTGGCCGCGAATCCAATCTGCATCTTGACCGCCACTCACACAGTCATTTCCTTCGCTTCCCCATAGGTCATCTTTCCCTTTTCCACCAAATAAAGAATCGTTTCCAAAATTTCCAACCAGCGAATCTTCCCCGTCATTACCCAAGATTAAATCGCCGATTGTTGAGCCGATTACTGTATCGTCACCTCCTAGTATCCAGACACCCGAAGGGAAATTAGCTGTATTTCGGAACCGTAAATCAGCGTATTCGGATGTATTGTCACCAATTAAACGGGGTATTCCTGATGGGTCTGTTTGTAAAACCATAAAAACTTTCCTAAAAACTTTCCTGTAAAATTCTGTTGATTAACATCATTCAATAAGCTGCTTTTAAAGTCAATTCATATATTCATAACTTTGAGCTCATAAAAGTCATAACCTTGAATTCATAAAAGTCATATTTGTGGTACGATCGACCTCAACAAGTCCGGCGAGTCGAAGGATTGTAAAAAATTATGCGTCTGAAGCCAGGGGATATTCTGTGCGATCGCTACCAAATTATCGATATATTAGGTGAGGGAGGATTTGCCACAACCTATAAGGCTTTTGCTTTGGAAAAACCTGGAAAACCACTGCGTGCTGTCAAGGAAATTGTACGGCCTAAATCTACAGAAGAGTTGGTTTTACAGCAAGCACAGCATCTATTTAAAAAGGAAGTTGAAGCTTTGCGCCTGCTGGGTCAAAACCCGCAAATTCCTGAGTATTATGAGAGTTTTCAATCTGATGAAAATGGAAATTTTTACTTAATTCAGGAATATGTCGAAGGACATCCGTTAAGTCAAGAAATATCGACAGGGACGCAGTGGACTCAAAAAAATACGGTTGCTTTGCTGCGAGAAATTCTCGAAATTTTAACGTTTGTTCACCAAAATAATGTCATCCACCGCGATCTTAAACCCTCTAATCTCATCCGCCGCCAAAGCGATGGCAGAATTGTTCTGATTGACTTTGGGGCAGTTAAAGAAATTAGCAGTTTAGAGATTACTGAGTCGGGAGAAACTAAAACGCGAACTATTTACACGCCTGGATATGCTTCGCCCGAACAAATGCACGGTTGCCCTCAATTTTGCAGCGATATTTACTCTGCGGGCATCATTGGCATTCAAGCTGTTACCGGATTGCGTCCTGCTATGGATTTTCTGAAGGATTCACAAGGGGATATAGTGTGGTACTACTCGACTTCGTATCGATCGAGAGTGGAGGTTAGTCGTCAATTAGAAACTGTTTTAAACCAGATGGTGAGGTTTTATTTCCCAAATCGCTATCAATCTGCTGCTGAAGTATTGAGCGATTTGAACTCGCTAGTGGCATTTTTCCCGCAGCAGTCGAGACGGCAGCAGTCCCAACACAAACGCAGTAAGAAATTGAGAGTTATCTTGCCAATTAATACTGCCATAATTGCAGCAAAAAATCCGATCGCCAGTGACAGCAATCCACTTCCTCCCTCAAAGCCCCGTTTAATCCTTCCAGATGGTTTAAGCACCGGAGAAACAATTCTGTTTACAAAGTCTCAGCCTTGGTTGAAGAAAAGAGGAGTGAAAGAATTTGCAGATTCGGATTCAAATCGAGCTTTAAATTTATTCAAAGAATCATGGTGGACGGAATGCAGAGATCCAGAAACTTTAGTTTACCTGAACAATGCTTTTTTGGAAGCCAGCAACGCTAGCTATTATACGATTGCTGTAGCCCTTCCTTTTGAACGAAGAAATCCCCACAATTCCGATCGCATTGGTTGCCAAGCAAAAGACTTTCTGTGCGGCGTAGCTCAAGCGCAAACAGAAGTTAATTTAGGACTGCCAAATTTGAACGATCGCGATTTCGACCGTCAGTTTCCAGGTTGCGATTTTTTATCAAGTAAAGCCATTAACGGCAAAGGACTGAAAGTCATTATTGCTGACGATGCGAACGATGAAGAAGAGGCAAAACAAAGAGCAGTTTCACTGGTAAATTTACCGGAGATTTTAGCAGTTGTCGGTCACGGTAACAGCGATATGACAATGCACTCGGTAGATATTTACGATCGAAATAATTTGGTTTTAATTTCTCCGGGTGCAGCTACAGCAGATCTAACCGATGAGCCGAGGGAATTTTTCTTTAGAACTCAAAATACAAGCACTTTACTAGCCAAACAATTAGCGGACTATTTACTCGACAGAAATCAAAGAAGAGCAGCACTGTTATATAATGAGTCAAGTCCTTTCTGCGCGTCTTTTAAAAAAGAGTACACTAAGTATTTTCAAGATATCCAAGGGGGAGAAATAGTCAGAATTCGCGATTTCGATCTATCTAGAAACAACTTCAATTCCCGAAGAGCGATCGAGGAAATTCAGGCTAAAGGAGAAATGGCGATCGTGTTAGTTCCCGATGCTTATCTTAGGAGTTCCCTAAACAACGCATTGGAGATAATCAAACTTAGTGGCGATGCCCTGTACGATAGCTGTTCGTCAAATTTGATGATTGGGGCTTGGACGCTGATGGGACCGGAAATTTTAGAAGTGGTATCCCAGCAACCAAACAATTTGTTTAAGAAACTAATATTTTCTGTGGGTTGGCATCACTTAAATAGTTCCGATCGAGATTTTCCCAAACAAGTTCGATCGCTCTGGGAAATAGAGGGCAATACTTGTATGGCTTCAGCTTACGATGCAACTCGCGCACTCATCAAAGCATTGGAAATGCAGGATCAACCCAGTCGGACAGGAATGAAAAATATACTTTCACATCCCGATTTTATAGCTTGTGGAGCAACAGGAACTATTCAGTTTAACTCACCCCATAATGGCGATCGCAAAAATCCGCCTAGTGAATTGGTGCATATTGTAGAATGTCCAAAAGAGCCATTCGGCCTGACTTTTGTTCCCCTCAAGTATCCAACAGCCGCAGCGGCAAGTTTAAAGTGCAAATGACTGTTGAACGATACGCAATCAAGAGTTGGTGAGCAATTAGAAACAGCAGCTAGTGATTATTAGTATGACAAGTGATGTAAGGTTTTTATCTATGCTTATATCAGGAAAGAGCGCTAAAGCGCAACTACATACCTAATTTATTTTACGACAATAAAACCACCCTGCACCCGCAATGCAGCGGGGGGGGTCAAAGAGTGTTGCACGATCGTAGAGAAATGGTACTATTCAATTTTTTTGTCAACTGTCAACTAAGAGGGCGGGTACTCTTGGCACCGCCCCTACCTGTCAACTGTCAATTGTCAACTGTCAATTGTCAATTGATTAACTACCTTGTTTGATGGGAATTTCGATCGCGAATTCAGTTCCCGCACCTAATTCCGAAAAACATTCCAATTTGCCGCGATGTTTTTCCACAACAATTTGATAGCTAATTGCCAATCCCAAACCCGTACCTTTCCCCACTGGTTTAGTAGTAAAAAAAGGTTCAAATAAATGCTCTTTAACTTGCTCTTTCATTCCGGGGCCGTTGTCGGCAATCCGAATTACTACAAACATCGATCCAGATTCCTGTTTAACTTCCGTAGTAATAGTAATTTGCGACGGATGCAGAGAAATTTCCTCGATCGACCGCTGATTATCGCGTTCGTCCAAAGCATCGATCGCATTACTCAAAATATTCATAAATACCTGATTTAGCTGACCGGCCCGACACTCAACTTGCGGCAGTTCACCGTACTGTTTAACGATTTCGATCGCCCCACATTCTTGTTGAGATCTCAGACGATTTTGCAAAATCATCAAACTGCTGTCAATCCCAGCATGAATGTCCACAAGCTTCATTTCAGCTTCATCGAGTCGCGAAAAATTCCTCAAACTGCGAACGATTTCCCGAATTCGATCGGCCCCTACCTCCATCGAATTCATCAGCTTCGGTAAATCGTCAATTAAAAAATCAAAATCTATCTCCTCCATCGTCTCCAAAATTGCCGCCACAGGTTCGGGATATACTGCTTGATAAACCCGCACCAATTCCAGTAACTCTTGAACGTAAACTTTAGCGTGACTGAGATTGCCGTAAATAAAATTTACCGGATTGTTAATTTCGTGAGCGACACCAGCAACTAACCGCCCCAAACTAGACATTTTCTCAGTTTGAATTAGCTGAGACTGAGCGCGTTTGAGTTCGTACAAAGTTTGTTCAAACTGTTTTGCTTGTTCCTTAGCAATATTCGCCGCCTCGCGAGTTTGAGCGTACAAATCCGCTTGATTTACTGCAATTGCCAGTTGGGCGGCTACTGCTTGTAACAACTCCACTTCCTCATCCTTCCAAGCCCTGGGCGATCGACAGTTACCGCAAACGATCGCCCCTGTCAACTCCGAAGCCGTGCGCACAGGCAAACTTAACAGTGATTTGTATCCTAGAGATTCTACCATCTCTCGCTGATTTGATGCCAAAAATTCGCTCACATCATCAATGCGGAGAATTTCCAATCTCAGATCTCGTTCAGTTGCAATCTCGACTTCCGGGGCTGCATAAAATCCTGTCAAACTGTCAATATCCCCCCTGCAAGATTCCGTAACTATTTCCCAAACCGGCGGCTCGCTGTAAGCTTGGTACCAAGCAAAACTGCACCGATCGATTTGCAGTAAATTGCGGATTTCGCTAACAGCAGTTTCCAAAATAGCTGTCAATTCCAAAGATTGCCGGATTTGACCGGCAAGTTGATTGAGGAGCTCTTGACGCTGGGCTTTTTCTCGTTCCCGTGCCTCAGATTTGCGCAAAGCATCAACAACCCGCTTGCGATCGGTAATATCCCGGACATTTATCAACAAGCGAAGTTTGTCGCCGATTTGTGCCAGCTTAAAACTCATTTCCACCCAAAACTTTCGTCCTTGTTTGTTTTGAATTTGCCACTCGAATATTTGCGGTTCTCCCAGGATAGATTCTTGCATCCATTCTCGGACTGTTTCGATATTGTGAGGCGGTATTTCCAAACACAAAACACTCAAACCTAAAGACTTAATTTCTGCTTGCGTGTAGCCCAAAACATCGGCAGCTTTCTGATTGACATCTACAATCTCGCCACTGTCGGTATCGCAAATAAAAATTAGATCGTTAGCTGCGTCAAAAATAGAGCGATAAATCAGCGTCTCGCACTTTAGCATACTTTCATCAAGCCGTCCTGCAAGAACGGGGTTTTAGACCGAATTTTCCGATCCAACTTACCCAAAACTACCCCTGTCTTAGCAAACCCTTAGCAAACAATGTGGGAATTTTACCTTAACTTGTTTTATCCTAACAGTGGCGGCACTTACCAATCATATCATGTCCGATCGATCGCCATTAATAAAAACGGTTTGTAGCGAGGACTTGAGTCCTCAAAGAGAAGGACTAAAGTCCTTACTACGAACCTGACTTATCGCTTTGTAGTGAGGACTTGACTCCTCAAAGAGAAGGACTAAAGTCCTTACTACGAACCTGACTTATTGCTGTTAATCGACCGAACACGATATCATCAGGCTAGCATAGTTCCAGCTACTCGCCAAGATTATTCCGCTCGATCGACCCGAGGCAGTATTGTTATCCTTCGTTAAGAATGCGAAAGATTGCCCAAACCTGTGGCGATATCAAATTCCAGCAACAGTAAAAGCAGCCCAATAATAAGGACTAGCAAAAGGATAAGGTCTGCGGTTGCGAATTTGCTGCAAAGAAGCCTCCGCGATCGATCGATAACTTTGGGCCAGCCGATCGAACGTTTGCGTAATTTGCGGTTGAAAATCCACCAGCAGACCTTCTAATTCTTCTGGTGTCAATTCCCTGAGCCATTTCTGAGCCTCAGTAAGGGCGATCGCGACATCCCCTACCTGTAAAGACAACCGTCCCAGATTCTCATAAAACTTACCCATCAACAGCAGTGTCGAAATATCCCCAACCTTCCACAGACTGCTAACAACACTAGACGCACCTGCATACAGTAAACCCGCAGGCAAACTAACAAAATCACTCACATTATTATCCATTGCACCAGTAGTTTCGCAAGCCGATAAAGTTACCAAAAAAAATTGCCGCAAATCCATATTAAAAATTTCTTCTAAACTCAAAGGTTCATTCCTTAATAACACAGCCGATCGCAGCGAGTGCGACAAATTCAACAGACTAGAGCCTGCAAAGTGAGCGCATTTTTTCTGCGACAACAGCCCTGTAAAGTCACCAGCAGCAATAGCATTAGCAACTGTTTGTTTAGTTGCCAATTTATGCGCCAAAACTTCCGCCGCAGGGAAAAACTGGCAAATATTGCTAACTTCAATATTGCCGTAAAGCGACTCCCTAATCGAACTGCGCACCGCCAACAACTGTTGCAAGCGCGGGCGATACCTACCGACGGCCGCACTGCGAGCGGCTTGTTTCAGGCGCAATAACTGACAGTTATGAGCGTAGCGAATTCCCGCCCCAAAGCGATCGGTCAAATATCCATCGGGCATTGACGCCTCGCCAAAAGACCAAGTGCCAGAAAAATCAGAACCTGTCGTAGCATCAAAATCCGCACCACTACGATCGCCCCAATTAACCCGAAAACCCGTTCCAACTTCTGCAAAACTCTCTGTTACCCCCAAAGGCAAAGCGTGGAGGGGCAAAGCGTGCAAAAATCGGTGAGGCACAAAAATCAGCCGATCGCACTTTTCCGGAATCAGGGCCACCACTCGATCGATTTCCAACAGCAGGGCCAAACGCTTGAGTCGGGAAGGCAAGCGCTCGATCCAGCGCCCTTTTTGCCCGGAATAGGTACTGAAATACTCCTCGGCCCAAGTTTCCAAAGCTAAAGCATTTTCCGGAGCACACAAGTGAACTGCGGGATATTCAGCACCGGGAACCACCACAAAAGCTACCAATAACTCCCCCAAACTCACCCAGCAAATTGCCGCCGAATTCTCATTCGGCAGTAATTCTAGAATTTCGTTGAATTCGATCGGCTCAACTTTGCGAACCAAACTGAAAAAGGGGTCAACCGCTTTCACCTCTCCTGCAATCAACCCATCAAACTGCTGCCACAATTGATTTAAATTCGCGAAATCAGAATGCGACAACAGAGAAGCGCTTAAGTCCTGACTTTCATCCTCCGGTGCGACAACTTGGCGCGTTTCAGGAATCCGCTGTTCTTGCTGCTGCTGTTCCGCTGCGATTGCCTGTTGCAAGTGCTCCAACTCAGCTTGCACCGTTGCCGGAATTGTAGCTTTCGGAGTCAAGCGGTATTTAACCAACATATCTACCAAACTTCGAGCTTTGTAGCGTTCAGCGTACTCCAAAGCCTTAGCATAATAAGCAGGTTGAGCCTTCCCCAGTTCCAAGCAAACTTGCACCAGAGATTTGTAGAGTTCCGTCCAAGTGCGAGCTAATTTCAGCTTAGCGCTACCGGCTCGATCGCCCGGAGACAATATATCCGTTGCGGGTTCGCCCCGCAAAAACTCCACAGTTTCCACAGCCGCAGCAAACACATTGTAAGCCCGCTGTACGTCGCCTTGAGCGCGGTG
>JBOFTL010000812.1:0-4167 GCA_051652045.1 Microcoleus sp.
GTGGATTTAAGGCTGCGGCGGAGATGTTGCAAAAAACCCGGTTTCTGCCTGGTTTCATAAATTTGTTGTGGCAGAATTTGGCGGGCGATCGCACTTGTTTGTGATACAATTAACTATTAAGTAGTGAATTTTGGGAGTTGCTAAAATGAACACTGTTAAATTATCGATCGAGGGCGATCGCCAGACTGTAGTTTTACCGAAGGAATACCAGTTTCAAGATAGCGAAGTTTACATCAAAAAGATAGGTAACGTTGTTGTTCTAATCTCCAAAGACAATCCGTGGCAAATTTTGTTTGATAGTTTAAAACTTTTCTCTGAAGACTTTATGGAAACTAGAGAACAGCCTGCTTTGGACATCAGAGAGGCACTGTAATGAGATTTTTACTAGATACTAATATCTGTATCTACATCATCAAGCGTCAGCCACCTCAAGTGTTAGATAAGTTTCGGACACTCGATCTATCGGATGTGGGTATTTCATCTATTACTGTTGCAGAACTTGAGTACGGTGCTTACAAAAGCCAGCAAACCGATCGCAATCGGCTTGCATTCAATCAATTTCTCATACCTTTAGAAATTGTACCTTTTGATGAGCGGGCAACGCAAGCTTACGGACAATTGCGATCGCAGTTGGAACGACAAGGCATAGTTATCGGTTCGATGGATATGCTAATTGCATCTCAAGCAATGAGTCTGGGACTTATTTTGGTTACTAATAACGTGAAGGAATTTTCACGAATTCCCGATTTAGTCATAGAAAATTGGGTGGGATAGTCATTTTTAAAGCTCGATCGCACTTAAAGAAATCGGGTTTTTCGTGGATTGTAAACTGCGGCGGCGGAAATTGTCGAAAAAACCCGGTTTCTGCCTGATTTTGGTCAACCTGTACCGGGATATTAAGGGCGATCGACTCGATCTTACCAAATTTGTGTCAAATCCAAAACAAACCCAGGTAATACCTCTTCCCCAGATAAAGTTGCAGGATTTTCCAATACTTCCACTTCCCGATTTTGCCGATAAATCTCTACTTTTCGGTTTTTGCGATCGATCAACCAACCCAAACGAGCGCCATTATTCATGTATTCTCTCATCTTGACTCGCAGCGGTTCCATATTGTCACTTTTAGAACGAAGTTCTACCACAAAATCAGGACACAATGGAATAAAGCTGTCTTTTTGTTTTGGAGTGAGTGCGTCCCACCTGTCTTGACGAACCCAAGACGCATCTGGAGAGCGATCTGCCCCATTTGGCAGATGAAAACCAGTAGAAGAATCAAATGCTTCTCCTAATTTAGCTTGTTGGTTCCACATCCCGAGCTGCAATGCTATATTGAAATTTCTTTTGCCTGTTTCGCCGCCTGTCGGTGGGTTCACGATTAATTCTCCTGTTGATGTGCGTTCTAGTTGTAACTCCCGATTTGCGATCGCTAATTCTACAAATTGTTCGTGGCTAACGGTGAGTGTTAATGCGGGCGGAATATTGATGGCAAGGGGGCGAGATGTTTGAGTCTGTGTCATCATTTTTATCCTAAAATTGATGCTTTTTTGGCAAATCTATCCTCATCTCAAAACAGCCAAAATTTAGGATAATTTGCCATTTATATGATAACAATTAAAAGCTCGATCGCGACAGCCGAAGTGACGGCCGCCGCTCTCAGCTTCTACTCGGCAAAATACCGGGTTAAAATCCGCATGATTTCACCGCTAATCGGTGACGGTAAAGGCGGACTCCATTCCGCAATCTCCGCGAAGCCCAAGATGTGCAGGATGTCGATGATGCGGTTGACGCCTTTGGGCGTGCCGCACAGCAGCAAGCGGACGGGTTTTCTGTCAGGGGGTGCGTCGGGAATTTCTGCCCGAAGGAGTTCCGGGACTGACTTGGGTGTTGGTATCATAGAATTATCTCCTGATTGTGGGAGTCCAAACCCCTGCTGCGTCTTGATTGGTGTCTAGTGCGGTGGGGGTTTGGTTTTGCTATGATTTCATGGTAACATGGAAATATGTAAATACAGACAAGTGCAGTCATGTCTTTATGTCAAAATTAGGACATGGCTAAAGAAACTACTATGCACGTCGTCATCCCTCTCGATCTAAAGAGGGAGTTTAAATCTGCTTGTGTCCTCGAAGGCGTGAACATGAGTCAGGTTGTCTGTGAGTTGGTTCAAGATTGGCTGGAAAAACGCAAAACCTCGGCGATAGTTGCAAATGAATCAAGTAAGGATTAGCTTCACGCACCTATTGACAAAAGTGCGTGAAACGTTGCTATGAACTTTAAAATTAGACTGTTATGTAAATTAGTGGCTGAGGCAAAAAACGATCCGCAGTAGTCGAGTCGATCGCGCTTTGTAGAGATGCAATAATAGGGGCGATCTGGTTTAATGTTGCGGGCGATCGAACTTAAGAAACCGGGTTTTTCGTAGATTTTAAACTGCGGCGGAAATTGTCTAAAAAACCCGGTTTCTACCTACATTTTAGTCAACTCGTGCTGGGTATTAAGGGCGATCGCTCTCGATTTCCACACCGTCTAAAATTCCTACTATTACTTTGACTAAATCTTCTAAATCGTCAGGTACCCTAAACAAATTGATATCTTGAAAAATCGTCTGCCTTTCTCTATCTAATTTGCCAAATCTCCAAACATCGCCCATTGTTACCGCCCCGTACAAAATATCTTGCTCTTCAACGTGAGACATCGCAATTAATTCGACAGCAAGTTGAGTAAATCCTCTAGTCAGATCGTCGTTTTTGGCTTCAATAATTAACAAGTCTCGATCGGACTGCACGAGATAATCTAAATTTCCTTTTAACCAGCTATTAACGTTGAGAGTGTACTCAAACTTTAGTTGGCATTGGCAATACCGAATGATGTCCAGCAAAACTGGCGATACTAATGATTCTCTTCTCGCTGTTTCGCTGCTGAGACTTACCAGGGGCAGGATATCTTCTATTTTTTCTTTAAGTTCTATCAATCTATTTAACGGTTTAGTTGTTCTTGGAAAAGATAGCCGTTGCTTGATGAATGAATAATCAAACTGTGCTAAAATCTCGTCAGTTTCGTAAGGTAATTCAAAGTACGATCTAAAAGTGTATTCTCGACCTTCTTGTAATATCTTTCGCTTAGTCATGATGTTTTAACTCGCAGTAGATTTTGTGCGATCGCTCTTCATAATTATAACACTTATGGTTTTGCGGGCGATCGAACTTAAGAAACCGGGTTTTTCGTGGATTTTAAACTGCGGCGGAAATAGTCTAAAAAACCCGGTTTCTACCTACATTTTAGTCAACTCGTGCTGGGATATTGCGGGCGATCGACCTTGTTTGTGATACAATTAATGAATATAAGCTTGCAAGCCAAGGATTCACATTTATGAACACCATCAATATTTCCTTGCCTGATTCCGTGAAAGCCTATTTAGAAGAGCAGGTAGCTAGCGGCAATTATAATAACATCAGCGATTATATCTGGGAGCTAATTGTTCAAGACCAAAAGCGTAAAACAGCGAAAGAACGTCTCGAAGAACTTTTACTAGAAGCTTTGGATTCCGGTGAAGCGACTCCCATGACCGATCTAGATTGGGAACAAATTCGGCAAGCTGTACGCAACAACGTCGCTCAAAAGTAAAGTTATAATGACTGAAATTAACAAACGCTCAATTGTTATTAAAGACTTAATCGAGCACGCTACTTACATTGCCCAAAATAATCTGGAGGTGGCAGAACAGTTTTTGGTAGCAGCAGAAGAGACTTTCAAGCTTTTAGGTAAAATGCCAGGGATGGGAAAACTCAGTCAATTTTCTCATCCCAGACTTGCAAATATCCGACAATATCAAATCAAAGGATTTAAACGCTATCTGATATTCTATCGAGAATCACAAACAAGTGTCGAGATTTTGCGAGTGTTGAACGGGGTGCGAGATTTGGAAGCGATTTTAGATGATTATTTAGAAAATGAGGAATTGTGAAAGGGCGATCGAACTTAAGAAACCGGGTTTTTCGTAGATTTTAAACTGCGGCGGAAATTGTCTAAAAAACCCGGTTTCTACCTACATTTTAGTCAACTCGTGCTGGGATATTAAGGGCGATCGACTCGATCTTACCAAATTTGTGTCAAATCCAAAACAAACCCAGGTAATACCTCTTCCCCAGATAAAGTTGCAGGATTTTCTAA
>JBOFTL010000813.1:0-7344 GCA_051652045.1 Microcoleus sp.
AGTTTCTTTAAAAGATTTGTAGTTGCCAACGCTGAATCCAATCAGCATAACTTGCCTCCGATCGACTAAAATAGAATGAATTAGTATAAAAAACCAATTTTGTAATTATTTCTATAATAACACGATAAATTACCGCAACCAACACCAGATACTAAAAATGCGAATTCTCCAAATCATCCCGTCAATTTCCCTCGTCTACGGCGGTCCGAGTCAAATGGTACTCGGACTTTCTGCCGCCCTCGCTTCCCAAGGCGTTGATGTCACTATTATTACTACAGATTCCAATGGAGATATCGGTCAACCTCCCTTAGATGTTCCCTTAAATTTACCAATAGAACAAAACGGCTATCACATTATTTATTTCCGCTGTTCTCCCTTTCGCAGGTACAAGTTTTCTCTCGGTTTATTGCGGTGGTTGCATCAAAATGCTGGCCAATTTGACCTCGCTCACATTCATGCTTTATTCTCGCCAGTAACTACTCTTGCCGCTACTATTGCGCGATACCATAAGTTGCCCTATATTATCCGTCCTTGCGGTATGCTCGATCGGGCAGATTTGCAGAAAAAGAAGTATTTAAAACAGGTTTATGCTGCTCTTTTGGAACGTCATAATTTGGCAGGTGCGGCGGCAATTCATTTTACTAGCAAGCGTGAAGCTGAAGTTTCAGAAAGATTTGGTTTGGAGGTTGAATTGGATATCCGGCAGGGGTTTAAACCCCTGCCTCATAGCGAAAGTCCTCTAAAGAGGACTGAAGAAATTAAAGAACTTATCAGTCCTCTAAACAAAATTTTTATTATAAAAGGGGGAATTAATTATTTATCGACTTTTTGGACAAGCAAGATATCCATGCCGCGAGATTTGGTGATTCCCTTGGGGGTGAATTTAGAGGTCGATCGCTCTTGTATTTTGCGGGTAAATACAACAGATAAAGAAAGGACTGAAGTCCTGACTGCGAACCTGGAGAGGACTGAAGTCCTTACTGCGAACCTGGAGAAATCTGGGATACCTACGATATTATTTATGTCGCGCATCGATCCTAAAAAAGGAGTCGATTTGCTGATTGCTGCATTGGAAAGTATTTTATTAGAACAAATAGAGTTTAATTTTATTTTAGCAGGTTCTAATGCTCAAGATGCCGAGTATGAAACGAAAATTAAATTAAAAATTCAGAATTCTATTTTGGCTAAACATACCACAATAACTGGTTTTGCCAGCGGCGATTTAAAAGTTGAACTTCTGGCAAAAGCTGATTTATTTGTATTGCCTTCCTACTACGAAAACTTTGGCATAGCAGTAGCAGAAGCAATGGCTGCGGGGACACCTGTTGCGATCTCCGATCGAGTGTATATTTCCGAAGAAATAGAGCAAGCAGAAGCTGGTTGGGTGGGGCCATTAGAAGTAGGTGCGATCGCCCGTTTGATTCGATCGGCACTTCTCGATCCCCAGGAGCGAAAACGCCGGGGAATTAATGCTAAAAACTATGCCGAAAAACATTATAATTGGAGGGCGATCGGGGAAAGGACGATCGAAGCTTACCAACAAATTTTATCCGATAAAGTTACTAATTAATCATTAAATCATTCAATCTAATACCATTTCTCTAAAATCGTGCAACAATCTTTGACCCCCCCTAGCCCCACACCAGTTGCTACAACGGGGGGGACCCCCGCAACGCACTGGCTCCCCTTATAAAGGGGGGGGATAAGACTAATGTTGCATTCTTTTTTTAAAATTGGTATAAAATCCCATTACCCATTACCAACTCTCAACTATTTACCTTCTGCTTCTCCTCCGGCGGCGACTGCTGGTGGAAGTGTCGCTAGAATCATCAGTAGATATTGTTCGATCGCCCGCATTTTTGTTAAGATTAATATCAGTATACTCAGAATTTGCAGGAACGCTAGCCGAATTTTTCTTAACAGTAATCTTCACGCTCAAATTTTTACCGCAGGGCCTGCCTAACGAGTCTATATTTCTGGCATAATTGCAGAGTACAGGTGCGGTTGTTGGCTGCTGGCAATCAGCAATAAATCTTTGGGCGAATTGATAATTATTGGTATCTCCCTGTTTTGAAAAAAGTTCTGATGCTTGTTGGAAATCTGCTACTGCTTCCGATTTAATGCCTGACATACAGCGCACGGCACCTCTTTCTAAATAAGCCAAACCGTAATTAGGATTAACTCGAATAGCTTGTTCGTAATCAGTTATCGCCCTTTGTTTGTTACCCGATTGATAGTATGCTTGACCCCTACCGAAATAAGCTTCTGCTAAGTTAGGATTTAATTGCAAAGCTCGATCGTAATTGTTAATTGCTTGCTGTTTATTTCCCTGTTGTAAATTGGCAATTCCCAATCCGAGGTAAGCTTGCGGTATGTTCGCATTCAGTCCTAAAGCTTGATGAAAATAAGCGATCGCTCCCCGACTGTCACCTTTTTGAACTTTCAAAGAGCCTTGATTGCTGAAGTTTGCAGCTTTTTGCGCGATCGCGAGTCTTTGACTGATAACAGCGAAATTTTGTCGGTAATTAGATAACTTTTTTTGTGCTAAATTATAGACAGGTGTATTTTTCCCAATCGATTCTAACAGCCCGATCGACTCTTGCCATTTACTTTTCGATCGATACCAAACTTCAACCGGATGGGGTGGTTTTTGGACGATCGTAGCAGCTTCCACCGCCAATTTTTGAGCTGTTTCTAGCATTTCTGCCGCCTGCAAGTTTTGCTGTAGGGGAATCGAACTATTCCGAAGTACAGTTAAATCCGCTCTAGATTGTTGGTAGCCAAAACCAGGTAAATTGGGAATTCGTTCTAAATTTGCAATGGTTTCTTGCAGTCTTTTGTCGAAACTTCTCAGCAGGTTTACATCGGTTTCTTTTGCTGCCTTCGGCGTTTCAACTATCAGTAATTTTGCTTGTTTCATAGTTTGATTTGCCGAGTGCATAAGGGCGATCGAGCCTCCAACCATTCCCAATACTAACAGCCCCAAACTTGCTCCTAAAGCTAGCGGAATTTTGCGAATTCCAAAATTAACTCGATTGTTAGCAATCGATGGCTGTCTGCTTTCGATTTCGCTGGAAGATGCTGCTGCTGATTCCATCTCTAACTCATCAGCAGACAATTGTAAATTACCTGCACTGGCAATTGCCAACTCGCGATCGACCCCTGTATTATTGCTATTTTTCCTGCTATACTTATCTATAAAACTATGCAGCCCATCTAGATATCCTTGCCCTACCGCTTGAAATTTCCACGCACCATTTTTTCTGTACAAGCGCCCAAAATCTAGCGCCGTTTCTTGCGAGAAATTATGTTTTAATTCATACCTAGCAATTTCACTACCTCCATCCAAGTTAGAAAGTTTAATAAATGCCTTGTCAAGCTGGCTAAAATTGAGATTGAACTTTTCTGCTTCGTGAAGGGTGACAACAAAAACTATTTCCTGAATTGCCGGATCGATTTTGTCTAAGATAATTCCGAACAAGCTTTTATTTTCTCGATCGGGCTGCGGTTGCGGTACGGATTGCAGCACGGAACTATCAGGAGAACGCAAATTATTGTAGAATACAAAATAGTTATCGTTAGGTATTTTGCCGTCAGCTCCTAACATGAAAGCCGAAGCATCAATTTCAAAGTTTTCTCCTGCATCTTTGAGTTGCCAACCCAGGGCAATCGCTACCTTTTTTAAATCCGGCACTGTTTGAGAAAGATTGAATCGCTCGCCCTTAGTTAATTGCACCGCCATTTGCTGTATTTGGGTAGATGAAAAATTTCTACTGTTAATTTTAACACTCCACCGCGTCGCATTCGATCGACCTAAAATTAAATTTTTTTACTGCGTGTTGATGTCGATCGAGATTAAAGCGATCTCCCTTAGTTAATTGCTCAGCTAGCTGCTGTATTTGAATCAAGTGACTTACCTGCGCTCAGCATTAAGCTATGGCGCAGGCTTCTTTTCCTTCAACTCTCAACTCTCAACTCTCAACTCCCACAATACTTATCTACAAAACTTTGCAGTCCTGCTTGATATCCTTGTCCTACAGCCTGAAACCTCCATTCTTCACTTTTCCTGTACAATCGGCCAAACTCTAGGGCCGTCTCTTGGGAAAATTTATCTGTTAATTCATACCTAGCCAGATCTGTTAAGGTATCCAAATCGCAAATTTTAATAAACGCCTTATCGATTTTGCTAAAATTAAGATTCAACTTTTCTGCTTCGTGAATGGTGACGACAAAAACCATTTCTTGAATTGCCGGATCGATTTGGTCTAAGATAATTCCAAACAAGCTTTTATTTTCTCGATCGGGCCGCGGTTGCGGTACGGATTGCAGCACTGCACCGTCAGGCGATCGCGGGTTATTGTAGAATACAAAATAGTTATCGTTGGGTATTTTACCGTTAGCTCCTAACATAAAGGCAGAAGCATCAATTTCGCAATTTTCTCCGGCATCTCTTACTTGCCAGCCCAGGGCGATCGCCACCTTTTTTAGATCCGGCGCTGTTTGAGAAATATTGAATCGATCGCCCTTCGTTAATTGTACCGCCATTTGCTGTATTTGGGTAAATGAAAAACTTACAACAATAATATTAACATTAAACTGCAATATTTGCTATAATTTATAGTAGCAGCGGGCTAAAACAAGCTGGCAAAAAAACAGTAATACAAACTGGGATAACTCTAAATAGTGAGGACTTCAGTCCTCACTACAAACTGGGATAACTCTCGATCGCACTTAATTTTCGGCAGGCGTCAAAACCAAACTTCCCTCTTCAGGAAACCCCAACTCATTAACCTTACCAAACCGCCAATGCTGATTGTATTGAGTCAAAAAATTCTGTCCCACAATCCCATCAACACCCAACAAATCCAAAACTTTATTATTCAACACCACGCCGTCTAATTCTGTAGCTTCATGTTCCTGCAAACTTACCCGATCCAACTTGATTTTTTTAGCAGTTTCATTCCCGCAAAATCCCCGCACTTCCACATTTTTAGCATTCGCAACATCCAGAGATAGCGTACTCGCCAAACGCTGTGAAACCACGATCGCATCAGCACCCGTATCCAACAAAAAAGTAAACGGTCCTTTACCGTTAATTTTAACTTGAGCCGTCATCACTCCCAGCTTTCCCGCCAACGGAATTGCACCCGCAACAGCAGGAGAAGGTGGCAGCAATTGCAATTGCAAAGTTTTCGGATTGACAACAACATCAAAACCCTGCAAAAAATCCAAACCCAAAACACCCGAAGCATTTCCCGGAATTGCAGTTTTCGGCAATCCCATGCCGTTAATTCCTTCCACCTTCGCCGCTTCAACTGCCAAAGGTGGCAAACTGTGCAAATTCGCACTGATTTTTGAACAGTCATTTCCTACTACAAAATAAGCTAAAATATCGCTGGGAATCGGCACGCCTGCCAATCCCAACTGCTGTGCGAGTTGACTGTCCACAATCGAATTTGAAGCACCAGTATCCAGCAAAAAACTTCTCTGCTGTCCGCCGATTGTCACCGGAACAGTAAAAACTTGACTGTCAGCAACCCGAGTCAATTTTACTGAAGCTTGTCCTTGACTGGAAGACTTCGGTAAAGTCGTACCCGTAACTTTTAGCAGTGCAATCATGCGGGAATTTGCATCAGAACGCACTTTGCCATCAGGATCTAAAATTACTACTCTCAAGACGCATTCCATCGAAACTGCTTGGATTGCTTCTAAGGTAGGTTGTTGGGTATTCGGAATTTTTCCGGCGACGCATTGGCTAAGTTGCTGCAAGATTTCGCCCCCGCTATCACTTGGTGTTTCAGCAGGTTGTTGTGCGAAAAATTTGAATGTTTTGGGAGTTAAATTAGGGTGAGATATCGGATGGAAATTGACGGTTGTTCCATTTGGTTGGCTGACAAAAGATGCGTCGAAGCTAGCGATTTCAGTAATGCTGGGTTGTGATAAAGTTCGATCGAACTTGTAGCGCGCAGCTACATCTGTTGAGCCGCAGACTGTAGCAAGTATAATGCTGGTTAAAACTGCCTTAAATAATTTCATCTCAAATTTGGTAGATTCACCTAAATATTATATGTAATGCGTGCGCAGCTCGCCCCAGAATTTGGCAAAAGTTCGATCGATTTTTTGGCAAATAAAAACTCGATAATTATTTCGTCACAAGTAGGGACATGGCACTGCCGTGTCCCTACAATATTTAAATCTGGTAAGGTGTGTACTGTGCACCCGAAAGCTATAGTTTATATTTCGTAAGCTGCGCACTGCGCATCCGAAAGCTATAGCTTATATTTAGTAGCGATCGTACTGCAGATTAAGGGGCGATCGCAATTTTTCCCACCATTCCCGCTTCTGTATGTCCAGCTACGGTACAACGCAGGTTGTAAGTTCCCGATTTCAGCGGTACAAACACCCATTCTGCTACAGAGCCCGGCTTCAATTCCAATTCGTGAATCGCACCTTTAATTTCCACATTGCCAGCATCAACTTTTTGAGTCCAACTCGCATCAGCAAAGCTTTTAGCCGTAAAATAGTGTTTCTGCTGGCTGGGATTTTTCAAGATTAATTTGTAGCGTTTTCCCGACTCGAATTCGAGATGATTGGGAAAAAACTTGAGTTCGCCTGCTTCGCTACCCAAACTCACAGTAATTTCCGTCACGGGTTGCCGAGATAAATCGCTGGCAAAAGCATTTTTTGCGGGCAGCATAATTGTACCCCAACATAAAAAAATCATCACCAAAATTATTTCGATCGCTCCCTGTATCCTGTTGCTGCTGTAGTATGTCCTTAACTGCAAACCGATTGTTTTTATCATCATATTAAGCATCCTGTAAATCGAACGATGACAGTAGTTGAGTTTTAATAGCCAAGAAATCGTTTTCAAATCGAAGTGCGAATGCACCCTACATTCCTTAAACTATTTTTATTATGGTAATCGATCGGATGTTGTATAACTCTGATTGCTGTTCAACACCTGCAACAAGTCAAACAAATGACAGAAGAATGGTTTGAGTTCGATCTCGCCAACACCAAAAACGCCGCTAACAGATTCGATAAGTCAAGCGGTTACCATTAGAAACTGAACGCTGCAACATTTTGCAGCGCGATCGCAAACTCATCAGATTGACTATCTTGAGTTGCTAATTTTAACAAATTGTAACACAATAATAAATAGCAGTCCTGGCAGCAGGGATCGCCAAAAACCTGATTTTTGACAAAAACCCTGCGTTGTCGCCGACAAGTGGCGCGAAAACCCAGTTTTTTGAGTATGAGTGCATCCGGGACTGAAATAAATAAGTTTTCACGGGAAAAGGCATCTTGAATCTTTTTAACGATATTGACCCACAGCGCCGG
>JBOFTL010000814.1:0-2350 GCA_051652045.1 Microcoleus sp.
GGTCAATACTGGTACTCTCAATTTTGCCGCGATCGGTACTCCTGCTGCGGCTTGGGTGCTAGCTCCTAACACAAGTCTTGCGTTGAGCTATAACGTGGCCGCAGGTTCTCCGACAGCGGGTCAAGCTGAAGTCACGATGCTATTCCGTTACCTCTAATGGCGTTTACTTTCCAGCCAGAATCCCTTGTCTCCTCTGCGGTGCAGGGGATTCTGGCGTTGTCCCCAAACACGATCGAGGTCTTACATTATCGAGCTAGCCATGCTCCGGCCTCGGCGTTCGATTGTGACGATCGACCGGATTACTTGTCCCCCTCGTCTGGCGTTCAAGGGACTGGGATTGTTTATACGCCAAATACTGACAACCCAATTAAAGGGACATTCTGTCCCCCGAAACGGGTACCCTGTCAAACTAAAAACGGGATTGTCTTTCAGTCGATCGCTGAATTATTTGTCGCAGTTGATTTAAATCCCATTTATCAGCTGTTGCCAAATCGCCCGAAGTTGCACGATCGGTTTGATATTTTGGGGCAAAAGTATTACACCACTGGCCCTGCCCTGCCCTGTGTGCGTGGGCCTAAAGTTGTGACTTGGAAAATCTCGCTAATGTTAGATCAGATTGACATTCAGGCATCATGAAGACCAGATTCGACGATCGAGTGATTTTAGAACCATGGGATTTGCGGCATTTGATTGCGCATTATTCCGCGATCGTGGACCAAGCATTGCCTGAATGTCAGGTGTTGGTCCGCTGGAAAATTCGGGAATGGGAGAAAGCGTTGGAGGCGTTTCGGTGTACCGGGTACGTCTAAATATTGACCCAAACCAAGTAGCCAAACTCCGAGGGATTCAGCAACGACTCTCGACAGAGGTTGGTGAAATTGTTCGAGATGCGGCGACGGTATTGCAACATCATGCAGTGCAAAATCTGTCTGGTGTGCCATTTGAAGGGACATACAAAACTGAAATCATCAAAAAGCAGACCGGGAAATCTGCGGCTTCGATTCAAGTTCAGGCTCCCTACAGTTCGCCCTACAGCGCTCGTGTTTTCGGCTCAAACATGACCGGATATCCCGGCAATGATGAGCGATACAACATCCTGTCAATCCTGGAATATGGACGCGGTGAAATTAGACCCAGGAAAGGGCAAGCGCTCACCATTCCTTCAGCCGGTGGGCAATTCCTGCGGCAAGGCGAGAATGGATTCCGTGGGATGTCTGGCAATTATCGATTTGTCAGGTATATCCCCCCAATGCCTGCTAAGGGTTGGATGCGAGCGGCGATCGAATCGGCAAAACCGGAAATTGAAGAAGTAATAAAAGATGGCCTCGACGGATTGTTGCACAACTGAAACCACAGGCGTTTCACCGATTTTTGGGGAGCGTTTCCCGTACCCTGATAACGGGAAACGGTTGATGCTGCATTTTGCCGAGAATTTTGCCAATGAATTTAACGATAAAGCCGCTCAATACTTCCGCGACCAAGGTTTGCATAATCCAAACTGGAATCCCGTAACGGTCACTTCGGCGTATCCCACAACCAAACGGCAATGCCCATCAATCGCCGTTATGCAGTCGGGTTCGTCTGCTCAACCGTCTGGCCTTAGTAATTATTTAGATGAGCGACCGATCGAAATTGATGGAGTGCTCGAAATTGATGGAGTGCCGACGATCCGAATATTCAATGGACAAGTCAAGACTGACACGATCGAGGTTGCGATCTGTACGCTAAACCCCAAGCTGCGCGATGATTTGTCCTTGTGGTTTGGGCAGTGGATGCTGGATGCGGCTATTCATGTAATGCCGCAATTGTCAACGGTTCACGAAATCCGGCAAGTTAATTGTCAAGACGACATGCCGCAATACGACGGGTGCGCCGATCAGCCTGGTTTTCAGTTTTATTTGGCACAGCATTCATATCGGATCACCTATACTGAAATTGTGTTGACTGATGTCGATAGAATTTGCACAATTTTTGATTGGCAGGAGTTGCTGTTAGATGATTGATAAAATAATTTTCTACGTCAGCCATGAGGGTTCTGATGATAACGATGGGCAAACTGCTAGCACTCCGTTTTTGAGCATCCAAGCAGCTTTCAATGCTTTATCAAAAATGCCTAGCAATGGGGTTGAGCACAGAATAGTTTTGGGTTCTAAGGTTTTCGGCTCTCCGATCCGGTGCAGGAATAGTGGCTAAAGTTTTTTGTCCATGCGTCACAAAAACATCCACGCCAAAAGTTTTACGACTTGCTCCGCAGAACGACTTATGGGCTGGCTCGGTTGGCTGTGATGTGTCGGTGCGAGATTATCGCATCGTGATGGCAAATGCTACCGAGTATTTGCAAATCAATAAC
>JBOFTL010000815.1:0-4794 GCA_051652045.1 Microcoleus sp.
CCTACAACAGTTTTTCCATCCGGGCTAAATGCGATCGCATTAACATCATCCTTAAACCCAGTTAACTCAAGCCCCTGTAAAGGTCTATCTGCCAAATTCCACAACCGCACAAATCCATCTTTTCCGGTAGACACTAATCGCTTTCCATCTAAGCTGAAACTCGCACTCAAAATCGCTCCCCGATGCCCTCGGAAATTCTGAATATTTTCCCCAGTTTTAGCATTCCACAACTTCACACTTCCGTCATCAGATCCGGTTGCGATACTCTCACCATTAGGACTGAAATTAACCACCGTCACCCATCCTTGATGCCCTTCCAGCCGCCGCACTTCTTGCCCATTTACTGTCCAAATTCTGGCTCGATTATCATCAGAAGCCGTTGCTACAAACTTGCCATCTGGACTCAGACTTACTCCCAAAATTCTTTTAATTTGCGGGTGTTTGAGTTCACCCAGCTTATTTCCCGTTACCGTCCAAATCCTAGCCAGTCCATCATTTCCAGAGGTTGCCAATGTTTGCCCATTTTTACTAAAGGAAATTGCTGTTACCTTTTTCCCATGCGCCACCCAAGTTTTGAGTTGCTTGCCAGATTTATTATCCCACAGATAAACCGTGCCGTTGCCCTTTCCTGCGATGATTTTTTGACCGTCAGGAGTAACTGCGATCGCTGTAAAACTATCATAATTAGGCTTACCCTCGGCCACCAACTGCTTAATTTGCTGACCCGATTTATTCCACAGCCGGACAGTCCCATCTTCACCCACACTAGCAATGACTGGATTTTGGGCAGTCCCTCCAACACTCACGGCATTCACACCACTCAGCAAACCTCCCTCATGTCCTTTAAGACTTACTTCTTTTTTACCAGCCAAGCTCCACATTTGGAGAGTATCTTCTTTGTTTTCTTTGCCTTCGCCAGCCGTTATAAAGCCTTTGCCATCTGGCAGAAATACAGCACCTTTGACATCACCCTGTCCCGCCTCAAAGTAATTCTGTTCGTGAATATCATCCAGAATCTTTTGTAATGCCAATACTGGACTCACAGCAGGATAATCTTTTGGGTTATTCCTATTCCCAATCAACTTTTGTAAATCTTGAGTGCTGTGCATTGCCGAGACTAGAGAGCTTAACTCTCCTGATTTGAACTGGAATAAGGAATTAACACCTGCCTGTTCTAGTTGTGTACCTTTTTGGGCTTCTGTAAGTCCTTTCCATGCTGCACCTACTACTGTTAAGGCGACAACCACGATTACAGCTAGTCCAGAAAGCCCACTGCGGATTATCTGCTTTTTTTCCTTCTGAGCTTCAGTAACGATCTGAGTCTTTTCCTCTTCAGCTTGAGTAACAATCTGAGTCTTTTCCTGCTCGGCTTGAGCGATGAGCTGTGTTTTTTCAAGCTTAGCTTGAGTAACAATCTGGGTCTTTTCTTGCTCGGCTTGAGCAATGAGCTGTGTCTTTTCTTGTTCAGCTTGAGTAAGGATCTGCGTTTTTTCTTGCTCAGCTTGAGTAATAATGTATTTCTTTTCCTGTTGCGCTTCAGTTAATTGAGCTTCAGCTTGTTGTTTCGCAGCCGCCAATATCAGAGTTTCCTTTTCTTTTGCCTCTAAAGCAGCTTGAGTTTCTAATTTTTCTCGTTCTTGGCGTTCTTTCTCAGCTTTCTCCCAATCTCTCAATTGCAAACTTAGCTGAATATATTCTCGCTCATTTGTCAAATCTTCTTCATGCTTTTGTAACCAATCTTCAGCATCAGCGAGAGGTTTTCCCCGTAACAGTGCACCGGAATCGCGATCGCTTTTCTCCCACTGGCTCATAGCCGATCGCAGTCTTTCTAACCAAGTCCCGAAGTCGCGGTTATCATTCATCCACGTCTCGATCGGAAGCCATTGCTTAATTAGTGTCTCATGTATGATTTCTACCGTATCCTCACCGTCTGCATTGCGGTTAGTAACAACTAATCGCTTTTCGGCTAGAATCTGTACCAATTGCCAGCCTTTTTCTCCTAATTCAGTTTTTTTTGCAACCCTACGTACATATCGCCTGTCGGTTCGATCTTTTGTAAATTGGCTAAAATTTATAAGTTGAATAAATATTTTTGGTAATTGCTCTTTCTGTGCTGGAGTCAAATTATTATAAACCTCATCAGCATATGTTGCTAAAGCACCTTTTACTTCCCCTATTTCTGTATAATCTTCATGGGTTAGTTGTCTGTCGGTTTGCTTTTTCTGTAAACTGGCTTTTTTCAGTCTTTTGATTCGCTTGTTCCACAACTCCTCTAAAGCAAATTCCAGTAAAGGTAAACAATCTTCTTTATTATATACATCACTTAAAATGCGTTCTACTAAACCGTCTTGAAATGCCACTTCATATTTCAATGCAGGCTGTTCAATTACCTGCTCTAGCTTGTCGCGTGTCATCGCACCTAATTTGATATCGCCTTGCTTAAACGCCTCTGCGAACGCTGGATAAGCAAGAGCTTTATCTAAGAAATCTATTCGCATGGTTGTCACCATCACCGCAGACAGCGACTCGCGATCGGACGGTTGTATAATACTTAACAATAAATCCAGAAACAGATGCTGAGTTTCGTCGTTGTAGGCAGTGTATAGTTGCTCGAACTGGTCGGCAATTAACAGCAGTTTATGATTCGGATACAGGCTTTGAATGCTGGTAAAAACCTTGGCGATTTCCAGCTTATTTTCTTTAAGTTTTTGAGCTAAATCTAGAGCCGTAGTTCGATCGTCCCGATCTGACTTGTACAACGGAAGCAGCGCTTCAGCAAGTACATAAAAAGGGTCAGGGTTAGAACCGAGGCGGAAATAAGTAAACAGCCAATTTTTTTGTTCTGCTAATTTTGGTATCAATCCCGCCAACACCAAGGAAGATTTACCACTACCGGATGCGCCCAAAATGGGAATAAAATTACGATTGTGAGTTGCAGTTTTTAATTC
Organism: Microcoleus sp.; assembly: GCA_051652045.1. Taxonomy (GTDB): domain Bacteria; phylum Cyanobacteriota; class Cyanobacteriia; order Cyanobacteriales; family Microcoleaceae; genus Microcoleus. The sequence continues at coordinate 2,949 of JBOFTL010000815.1, forward strand.
ATCTATTTGCGGATTACGTCCAAAAAATAATTCTGCGTGTTTGGTTTCAAAGTAAGAAAGACCCCGATACGGGCTGGGAAGTTCAAGCTCTTCAACAGAAATATCGGCAGATTTTATTGACGCACTTCTGTCATCTTCACGGTAATTGTGAATGACGTACATATATACATCACCTGTTGCTGAAACAGCAGCATATTCTGTTCCAGTAATTGTTTGTTGGATATTGCCTTCAGTCATGTCTGCCTACTCCGTTAAAAGTAATATTTTTAAAATTTGAGCTATAAGTAAGGACACGGCAGTACCATGTCCTTACAGATATCGAGTGCTATGTCTAGCTGTAATCTTCAGAATGAATATAAAATTATTTTTTTTCTTGTTCTGGTTGTGCGTAGTGATTGGTTTGATGAAAATTCGCCGCACCAGTTCCAGACATAACAACTTGTTGAGAATGACTAACATTTTGTTGGATACTGGGCATACCGCCAGGTTGCTCTTTGAGTTGGTCAAGCAAAGCTTGAGCTAATCTCACAAGTTCGTCATCATCGTTAGCTTTAGCGATTTTTACCTCAGCTTCTACTGTTACTTTGCGATCGTCTCTGTCTGGTGTTTTTTCCAATTTGTTAACCGCATCAACCAAGTCGCTATCTTCACCATATTTCTTAGCTAAAGCATCTTTCAGGCTTTTGTAGGCAGCTTTGAGCGCATCGGTTACCAAATTGCCTGCAACTCCTAAAACAATTGCTGACGCGATCGGGTCCATAGTTTCTCCTTGATTATCTATGTTAGGGAAGTCTGATTACTTTTTACCTTCACTCCTCCAGCAACCTCTACCGGACATTTTTGAATTTGTCATACTCCCAAAGACATATTTATTTCGATCGCCCACTCCGACGCTTAGAAACCGTGTTTTTGGGAGCATCGCAGATGCTCAAACGAAGTATTTTCGTAAAAAATCAGGTTTTTGGACTCTCACGTACTAAACCGCCTACTCTCCGAAACCAATCAAAAAGCCCATGAAACTCAGCTATGGCAATCCTAATCGAACCGAGCAGTTGAATGTGGATATCACGAACACGCCGATATTGGCGCTGCAAAAACGATTTTTAACTTTGACTTGCCTGAGTACCAAACGCTTGCGCTAGATAGTTTTATTACTTATGCCCTCTCTTTAATCCTTCTGCTTTTAGCCAACTGTACAGTCACTCATTTCACGCATGAAAGGAAGATAAAAACCTAGCCCAATATAAGTAACCGAGTAGAAATTGCTTGAAACGATCGATCGGTTCAATTTTTGATTTGGTGGCGGTCGCTCGTTCTTACTTAACGGGCAGCCGCCATTTTTGCTGGCGGACGGCAAAGCGATTTGCCAGCAAAATTTACCAGAAAAATCGGATTATTTAACAACCAAAATTCACTCATGCTTCGCATTTATCTGCTGACCTCTCAACAGATGAATGCGTCATGAAAAACATACAAACATTTAATTGGATCGTCCGCAACAACTTTAGACAAGCAGATTTCTGGCTGGTTAATAAAGGCAGTCTGGAAAACTTAGGCAAGCCAGTTAAAGATTTTGAACCTTTTCTTACGGGAATTAAATGCCCGGTATCGATCGATCCGGAGTACGGATATTATCTGTGCTGGCATTTACATTCGATCGGAATCTGGAGGCAATACGGGCGCAGCTCGATCGAACTGGGCCATCTCAGAATTTGCGACATCAAAAAAATCTTTCAATCAATAGCTGGCAGCCACCGCCAACAAAAGCGATTTATTGATGTCAAGTCAACTTGAATCGTGGTTTGCCAAACAGTTAAAATTCGATCGTCCCCGGCGACTGCAAGTT
>JBOFTL010000816.1:0-9555 GCA_051652045.1 Microcoleus sp.
AGCCAAGAGGGTAAACTTGCTGACATAGCATTGTAGGGAAAGGCTCCTCTCTGAGTTGCTCCAGCCTCTAAACGGAAGTGTTCGTTTTGTAACAGTTCTCTCATCGCAGGTTCAATAACCTGCTGATAAACTGGAGCCACGCATCGATAAGATAGTTGAGTCGGGGAGGAAAGATTGCCGAGCATCGCGCCGCATCGCGAGAGGGCAGATGAATTGCCCCAATAATGACTGTGTACTAAAGCTTGCTTGGCAACGTAGAGAGTTCCCTGACCGATCGGATCGATTGTTTCCAAGACTTCTGGAGAGAGGTTATATCCAGTAGGGTCGAATTGAAAATCTCGAATAAATCCCCCTTTCAGGGAATAGGTTTTATCAGGCTTTCCCGTGACTGAATCGTAAAAGATGGCTGGATTGACACCAATTTCTTCGACTGTTGCCAGAGAAGTTGTATCTTTTTCGTCTATGAGATTTTGCCAAAAATCTTCGGGGTTATTGGCGTTGGGAAAGAGGCAAGAGAATCCAACGACCGCTATTTTTTCCATTATCATAACTAATATTTAACGATTTTGCCACTTCATAGGTAAAGGAACAATTGTTGCCCTACTGCCAGTGGCTCTTAAGCAGATTTTTCCTTGGCCGTCATGGGCAATCAAGTTGAAAACCGTCTCAGACTCTGTTTTAGAGATTATTTCTGTGGAGACATAGAACCGTCGATCGAATTCTATATCGGCAAATTTTTCCAACTTTTTTGTCTGACTGGGCAAACAACCACATCCGTAATAATGCTGAATTACTACCCAATTTGAGTGGGCAGCAACATCGGCTATATAAGGATTAATTGCTCCTATTTGAAATTGTCCTTGTTCCTGTTTGGCGATCGTTTTCACTAAACATTGAGTGGTAATTTTTTGCGAAGTAACGTTTAATATCCTTTCCACCCCCTGAAACATAGTTCCATGAAACAGAGAAATGTTATCTTCTTTATAAAAATCTTCCCGAGATCCCGTTATTACCCCATCTGAAGTTAAGTTCATTGATTCATAGATAGGGGCATCAGGTAGCTGACGTAATAAATGCGATCGCCCCCTAAAGTGATAGCGAATTTTCCCGTCTGGATTGGTACTCCAAATTTTGGCATCTAGTTCTATCCCATGAGTCTGACTTTTAGCAATTTCTTGAATATCTAAAATGTATTCGTTGGCTAGGGTTCGATCGAAAGCAATCCCTTTTAGCACCTGGAAATTGGTGAAGCTAAAAAATTTGTAACCGGGATAGAGTTGTTCGCAGGTATTGGCAATCCATGACATGGCACAGGTAAAGGGCAGCACTGGATAACCGCCTATCTTGTGGTCGTGCAAAAATGGATTGGCTTCTAGGGTGAGGTGACGGTGGATGCGATGCTGGCGCAGCGGGGAGTTTAATTCCACGACGGGTGATGGTAGAGGGCTGCCGGTAACCATTTGCAGTGTTTGGTTGTTGGCAGCAGCTAGTTCGTTAATGAGGATGGCAGTGGCGCTTTCAATTGGCATTACCTCAAAATTGTGTAGCGCCAAAACTTTTGTGACTTCGGGAGTTACCATTCCACCCTCAATCGGCCACCAATCGATCGCTAAAACGTGGCATTGAGGATGAAGTTGTTTCGCTAGATAAGCTGATTTGTTGAGAATTTCATTGGCAATAGCATAATCAGTCTGACCGACATTTCCGTAAAAACCGGAAACTGAAGAAAACAGAATCAGATAATTGAGTTGATGAAGGGGTACGCAGTGCAGTAGATTTGCCAATCCTTTGACCTTAGGTGCATAAACGTTTTCAAAATCTTGCAGCGTTTTCTTTTCAATCAGTTTGTCGGCTATATTTCCAGCACCATGAATAATTCCTGTAATGGCTCCCATCCGATCGATAAGTGGAGTAACTTCTTGTTGTAATGCGATCGCATCCGTCACATCCACGCTTAAATATTCTGCCTCGCGCCCCAGTTGTTCGAGAGTTGTTAAGGTTTGTCGGATTTCTCTACGGGCAGCGATCGCTTTGTAGCTTCTTTCTATATCTTTAGGTGCTGGTTTTGCACCTTGTTCTAGCAGTTGATGCACGATGTGCTTTTTTAATTCAGATTCATCCGAGCAATTTTTTGTCCATTCTGGTTCAGTTTCATCCAGTTTAGTTCGCCCCACTAATATCCACTTACAGGGAAAATATTGCGCTAGTGCGATCGTACACTGAGCCGTGATGCCTCTCGCGCCGCCAGTCACGAGAAAAACTGATGAAGGGTGAATTTTTACATTTAGGTTCATCATCATTCCTCCTGATTTAAGGGGTCACAAATCAAGGTGGTTCGTCCCCGATCGCTATATCCAACTTCAATTAAACTGCGGTTGGGATCGTACAATTCAGCAAGGATAGATTGGACCGATCGCTCGACATTAAAATTAGGATTTAAATCGATCGCCCGACAAAACACCGATTTCCATTCATAATTTAGGCTCTTAGTCAATCCAAACAGACCAGCACCAATGGGACTAAAGGGGATAGTTTGCATTAATCCGAACGCTCCATCCAGACGAGCAACGGTCATAAAACAAGTGCGTCCTAGCTTCGCCGCTTCGCATAGCGGTTTTTTTAAGTGTTTCGCAAGGAGAAAAACTTCCCTTACAATATCAGTTTCTGCTTCTGAAAAGTCAATATTGTGATGTTCCTTTACACTAACTGGATGCAAGTGAATGAGGGTAGCAATGGAGCCATATTTATTAGTAACTGTGGCGAGTTCTTGTTGTAGATGGGCTTCACTCCAGTCAGAAAGGACGCAGTGAGGGATGCTGTCGGGTAATATTTGCGGTGTCGCGATCGCCGATCGGGGAAAGCTTAAAACAACTACGTTCCAACCGCGATCTATCAAACACTGAGCTAATTTAACTGTCGTTGGGGAGCCATCATTTGTTATCAAACTAATATGTCGCTCTGGTAGAGTAAAATCCAAGCGATCTGGTTCTGGCAACCATTCCAGTCTCACTGCCGCCCGAAAAATGGCTGGATCGAGAGGAATTGGTAATGAGCTATTGGTAATAGATAAGTAGGAATTTTCGTCCTTGTTGTTTAAGTCGATCGAGCGAGGTTCAAAGCTATGGACTTTTTTTTTACATCCGGAATTAGTCCCTGCATATACTCGGCAACTTGACTCAGGGTTTGCAGGTTTAGATCTGCCAATTCTTCCAAATTGGGTTTAATCATGTTGGGATAGCGATCTTGGATGGCTCCCATAATTTCCACCCGCTTGAGCGAATCAATGCCTAAATCTGCTTCCATATCCATATCCAGTTCTAACACTTCGGTGGGATAACCTGTCTTTTCGCTAACGATTTGAAGTACGGTTTGAGTTAACTCTTCAAAATCAATGGCGATCGGTGTCGGATCGGGTGGGATTGTTGTAACTGTTAGAGCCTTTTGCAGGATAGGTTCAGGTTGAGCTAAACTTTCTGCTGCGGTTAATGAGGATGGAGTAGCTGTATAGTTATTGTGCCGATCGACTGTTGGGACGATCGGCTGCGGTTCGCTCACAGAAGCAGGTGTTTGAACGGAGGCAATCGCTGGCAAGCTAGAGGGTTGAGGGGCTGGGGAGAGTATTTTTGTATTAGATGGAAGGGAAGTTGAAGATTGCTCCTGCGGCCTCCTGCGATCGGATTGGGCGGGGGGGTTAAGTGAGTTGTTTAATATGTTCTGGGGTGGCAATGCTGCCGGGGAAATAGTGTCATTCGTTAGCCTTGAATACGCTTGCTGAGTCAACTGGAAAAAGTTTCTGGCGTAGTCTACTTGTTGGTTTAAATACTGTTCGTGAACGCGCAGGGTTTCACTATGATGTTTGTGAAACTGCATCATACTGTGTTGAAGACTTTCTCGGACTTCAGGGGGCAAGTTACCATTCAATAATAGAGAATTCTGCTGTTGCGTTAATTGGCAAAAAGCTTTGGTATATTCAGCATGACATTGCAAGTATTGCTGATGAGTTAGTAAGGTGTTGCTTTGATGCTGATTAAATTGCCCGATCGCGTACTCCAGGCTTTCTAAAATCCGTCGATCGTCTAAAGGCATTGTAACCGATTGGCTTTCAGGAGTCATGGGTGTGGTCATAGGTATGGGTTGACTTTGAGTTATGTTTCTAGCATTACCGTTGTTGTCCGCAGCAGTTGATGCAGCCCGATCGATGACTTCAGCAGTATTGTTAGAAGTTATTTTCACTTGATGTGAATCTTGTAAAGCTCGTTCAGTTGATGCAGCCCGATCGATGACTTCAGCAGTATTGTTAGAAGTTATTTTCACTTGATGTGAACTTTCTAAAGCTCGTTCAGTTGATGCAGCGAGATCGATGGCTTCAGCAGTATTGTTAGAAGTTATTTTCACTTGATGGGAATTTTGTAAAGCTCTTTCAAAGGTGTTTTTTGTTTTTTCTGAGACATAGTTACTACCGTTTAAGGGCACGCTTAAACTTGAGTGCTTCCCAGGTGTGGGGGCTTTGGATTCAATCTGATTCTGATAAGGATCGAAGTTTTTCAAGGGCAAACCAGCTACACGCAACTGCACCACTGCTTCTCGCAATTGGCGATCGCTATCTCTGGTGCGGCTGGCATTTAAGGCTACGGCTAGATGGGGGCGATCGCTTAAAATTTCTTTTACTAAGTTGGTGAGAATATTCCTCGGCCCAAACTCGATAAAGCAATAGCCGCCTCGATCGTAAATGGTTTCTATTTCCTGCTGAAATCGTACCGGATGCAGTAGGTGTTCTTTGAGGTTTTTTTGGATAGCTTGGGGTTGGATTGGATAGCTATCTCCCGTGACGTTGGTGTAAACTGGTATTTTGGGATTTTTAAAGGTTACGCGATCGACTGCTTCAGCAAAAGGTTTTTGGGCGTAGCCGATCGATGGTGTATGGAAAGCGGCGGCAACGGGGAGTAAAAAGCAAGAAAATCCTCGTTCTGTTAAAGTTTTTTGGGCTTGGATCATCCCCGATTTAGCTCCGGATAATACGAGCTGTTGCGGGGAATTAAAATTAGCGATCGCGATCGTCGGGAATTGCTGAATAATTTCCTGTATTCGATCGATATTTCCCTTAACCGCCATCATTGTTCCAGCATCGAAATTTGGCCGATCCGGGACTGCCATTGCCTTCCCTCTAGCTTTTACTAGGAAAAAGTAATCCTCATCACTCAATACTTCCGCCGCCCACAAAGCTGTTAGTTCCCCAAAACTATGTCCGGCGACAAAATCAACTTTTAATCCAGCCTGTTGCAAGATTTTATAAAGACTAACGCTCAATGCTCCGATCGCAGGTTGAGCGTATTCTGTCTGCTGTAATGTTTGAGAGCGATCGTCATTTTGGAGGGGTGCAAAGACAGGAGGAGGAAATACAATCCTCGAAACAGGTTTTAACTCTTCTCCGATCGAAAGACGATCTAAATAACCGTAAGCTTCGCGCAATTGAGGGAAATTTAAGGCTAGTTCCCGCCCCATTTCCAGATATTGAGAGCCTTGTCCTGAAAATATTGCTACCACCTTGCCCTCTAATTCTATTCCACGGGAACGGTAGTAAATTCCTTGAGGATGTTCCCACTCCTCCCCATTGGTTTTTAATTGATTAATACTTATTTGTAACTTTTTACAAGCTTCTGTCGGGGAATGGCTCACAAACCCTATTCTGGCCGCACTAGCAGGAATATCTAGAGATTTGCTGCTCTTAACTAACTCTGCATACTCTAGTTCTTTATCTGTCGATCGCAGTTGACTCAATACCGCTTCACAACGAGCTAATAACTCTACGGCGTTTGGTGCAAACAAGACTACTGAATCGGGAACTTTGTGCAAGCGATTTGCTTGACGATCGTCGCTGTTGTATTCTTCCAAAATGACGTGATAATTTGTACCGCCAAAACCAAAAGAACTGACTCCTGCACGTCTGGGTACTCCTTCTCGATCTGCAATCCAAGGTCGAGTTTCTGTATTTAAATAAAAGGGAGAGTTTTCAATATCCAGTTTGGGGTTGGGTTGAGTAATGTTAATCGTCGGAGGTAATATTTTGTGATGAAGTGCTAAAGTAGCTTTGATTAAACTAGCTGCTCCTGCCGCTGCTTTCGTGTGTCCGATTTGTGATTTAATACTGCCGAGGGCAATGTGTTGCGTTCTTGGATTGTTTTGTCCAAAAACAGTTTTTATAGCTGAAAATTCTACTGGATCTCCCACCAGAGTAGCCGTTCCATGTGCTTCAATAAAGCCGACTGTTTCAGGTGCAATACCTGCATCTTCATAAGCACGCCGCATGGCTTTTATTTGTCCTTCTGAATGAGGAGCGTAGATGCTTTTAGAGCGACCGTCACTGGCAGAACCAATACCTTTAATAACAGCATAGATTTTGTCATTGTCCCGCTCTGCATCCTCTAGGCGTTTGAGTAAAACCATACCGATGCCTTCGCCAAGCATCATACCATCTGCATCGATATCGAAAGGTCTAGACTTTTGTTTTCTGGAAAGGGCAGGGGTTTTGCTGAAACACAAATAGACAAATAGCGAGTTGTCTAGATCGACTCCCCCTGTAAGAATCATGTCACACCGATGCAAAGTTAGTTCGTCGATCGCCATTTGGATCGCGGCTAAAGAACTAGCACAAGCTGCATCGACTACACAGTTTATTCCCCCTAAATTGAAGTATTTGGCAATCCGTCCTGCAATGACATTTGCTATCAGTCCGGGGAAAGCGTTTTCGTCCCAATTTATATAAGCTAGTTGAATTTTTTCTACTATTGTTTGCGTATCTTCATCAGATAAGCCGCTGCTTTTTAGCACTTTTTCCCACACGGGATACTCCAATCTAGCAATAAGTGGCATAGACAACTGCCTTCCCAGAGCTGCTCCTAAAATCACTCCGGTACGATCTCGATCGAACGCTCTAGCTTCCGCGTAACCTGCGTCTGCCAAAGTTTGTTTAGCAACAACTAACGACAGCAACTGCGAAATATCTGTCACTTCAAGGAGATTGGGAGGTAATCCGAATTCTACTGGATTGAAATCTATTTCTGGGATAAATCCACCCTTGTTAGAGTAGGTTTTATCTGGAGCTTTTGGATCGCGATCGTAATAATCCCCAACACTCCACCTCGAAGTAGGAACATCAGTAATACAGTCTACTTTGCCAATAATATTCTCCCAATATTCCTGTATATTTTTAGCCTGTGGAAATAAAGCACCCGTGCCGATTATGGCTATATTTGACATACCATTTTCAGAAGATAGATGTGCGATTTAATTGTCTATTTACTAGGAAAAATTTTAGTCTGACACTCAAGTTTTGTAAGACAGCAATATATTAAGCTAAATTCAGCTTTTGTTAGTCTGTTGGGTAGAATCTATATTTGTACCTTGCTTTTACTAGCTGTGCTAATATTGCGTTGTACTCAATCTTATATTGGTCTACAGGTAATGTCAACCCGAGGCTGCTTGCGATTGTGACAGTCTGTTACAGACTTAAGTAAAAAGGCACAAATAAACAGCACTATGTAACGAAATATAAATCCCGATCGAACCCTCCTTCCTCAAGCCGAACTGACTCGGAGTTCCTGCCTGACTTCAACGATAAATATCACGCCAACTTACTTATTGATTCCCAATTGCCTGCTATATCTTGTATCGCAGGCCTCTATTTACAGCAAAAAGTCTTACTTTACTCCCTTCCTGCCATTCGATTTTGTATTAAGAATTAATAGAAATGTATGTATGACCGGTCTTGAGATTGATGTGGAAACTGCGAGCGTCTGAGTTTTCCGGCTGTCAGGATACCAGAAAATTGAAAGAATGCGCCCGGTGGATGCGGCGGGAACTCAGGGAGCTGGAGAGTCGGACTGACGATTATTTAGAAGAAGATTCTCTAACGTCAATTAATGCGGGGGATTACAAGTAGTTAGTTCTGTCATCTTTCGAGGTTTTAAAAATAATAGCTGGTGCCGGCAGTTGCGATCCGGCGGCAAAGGACTAAAGTCCTTACTACGAACATATTTAAAATTACCTCGATCGCGCTCAAAAGATAAAATACTCAAATTATGAATGACAATTACGATGCCCTTTGACGATCGCCGTCTTAGGGATTGCATCACATCGGACTCCAGGAGAACCAAACCCGCTATATTGGTCAAAACCGCCCCCGACTTGCAGATCTGGAGGTAGTTTTGCAATGCTAGTTTTGTACAAGAATAAATCTCTTTCAACAAGCATTCCCGCAGGCAGTTCTGTGATGTAAGTGCCGCTAATTGTCAGACTACCTTGAATCGTGAGTCGATCGGGAAGTCGTTTAATATTGCCTTGAATAGTGACACTGCGTTTGATAATGCAACGTCCTTCTTGCTCGATCGCGCCAAACTGCTGCAAGCTTTTACAAGATACAGGTGGCTTTGGTATTGCTAGATAAATTCCACCTGCAAGCAAGGGAAATAGAAAGAGTATCCATCTCGATTTCAGTTTGGGAAGCAGTTGCATGATGCGTGAGTCGTCTGACATTTAGGGTAACTACAGTTCTTTTACTCGGATTACATAAATATTGCCACAAATTCAGAAAAATCCCCGATCGATCCCCGATCGTTCCATAATATCAAAGTTCCAAATTCAGTAATTTACTCATTTGGATTGAGCAAAGTAGTTTGTTAAACTGGAACAAGTGGAGCAGTAACACACAAAAATGTTACTCTGGCTCGTACTCTAAAAACTCTCTCGTTCAGGATGTCTTGCGAAAAAACATGAAAAAAGGATTCATTCTTGCAGCTTTAGTTGCAATGCCGACTTTGTTCTTGGCAGCTCCTTCTTTGGCGGCTGTTTATATCAAATACTCGAATAAAGACTCGAAAGAGCACGTGATGAAAGCTAGCATGGATGGGGTTACTAAAGAGGTGACTTTTGAAGGTAACACAACTGGTGCTGCAACAATTCAAGGCAGTGGCAAAGCAGCAGTAATTGAAACTTCCTGTGGTAAGGTAGAAGTCAAAGACGAGGCTAAAATTGAAATCAAGAATGGCTGCATCAAAGTCCAATAGTTATCTGAATTGAGTTGATGTCCTGCTAGTCTTCTACTAGCAGGAGTTTTTGATGGCGGAGTTTCTCAGAGTATTAAGCGGAATTCTACTTACAGGTACGGGTGATTGTTTCGATCGATACCGACCTTTATGGAAACGATTGGGGCGCGATCGAATCTTACGCAAGGGCGATCGGAAACCGGGTTTTTTACAATATTTAGCCTAGAACACTGGATTCTGTAAAAAATCAGGTTTCTGTTACCTTAATGCACAATATCGCGATCGCTCTCTGGCACAATTCTCGCAAGGACATGGCATTGCCGTGTCCTTGCTCCGATCTGGAGTACCTCCTACAGGTAAAAACTACTTTTTTGCGACGCGGTGTGAGAGGATAAATTTACACGATTATCCAACAAGTAGTGCAGTCAGTATCGGGTAAGATGGGATTTCTGCTATGGCAATGATAAGTATAGTATCTAGGTTGTTTGCAGGTAGTGAAGAAGAGGCTAAAACA